>DASTSD010000048.1:0-11091 GCA_035760845.1 Saccharimonadales bacterium (SeqCode)
GCTGCAGGGCGCCGCGGATAATCTCTACCTCGTCGTCGTCGAGCTCGCTTTCCTCGTGGCCCATGTGTTCAGAAATCATAATGCCCAGCTCTTGGCGGGATTGCAGCTTTGCACCCTCGTGACTAAAGAGCTTGTCGAGCAAGAGCTGTAGGGGCTTGGAGACGATATACGTCACGAAAATCATGGCTTTTAACAGGTAGCGGAGCTTGGCTACGTAAAACAGCGGCTTTTGGCTGAATATCGCCTGGGGCAGAATCTCTCCAAAAATAACCGTCAGGAGCGTGGCGATAATACCGGCGAACAACCCGTAAAGGGCGCTCTCGAGCACGAGTGACGTTGCCGAAACGGCCGCGACGTTGGTCAGCAGGATGGCCGCGAGGGTAAGGTGGGTCGTCCGGCGCAAGGGGAGAACTTGTTTGGCCTGAATGTTGCCGAGCTTGGCTTTTCGCTGGAGGTCCTTGATGTCAAGCGACATCAAAGCCACGTTAAGGCCCGAACAAACGGCCGAAAAGCTAATCAGTACGAAAACGACGACGATTAAAAGAGTGACACTCACGATATGTTTTTAGAAAAATCCTTTTTCAACAAGGGTGTATTGTACTACGAAGCAGCCTTTGATAGCAAGGGGAAAACGCGCTAGAATAGAGATAGAAAAGGAGGACGGTGATGGACGTACGGCAACTTCATGACGAAGAGGAGAAAATGCGGGTGCGGGCAAAGAGTCTGCGCTCCGATGCGCAACGCGCCAAGGAGTCGGCGGACGGGCTACGCGGCCGAGGTGACGAAGACGGCGCTACGCTCGAAGAAAAACGTATGAAGGATCTTGAACAGCAGGCTGACGATATCGACCGTCAAGCCGATAAGTTCGCGCTGGATGCCGCCGACAAGCTCAAGCAGGCGCAGGATATCGAGCGGAAAGAAGAGCAGGTCAGGCGTGATGCCGAGGCGGCTCTCGAAGAATTAGCGAGGCAGAAGCGGAGTCTGACAGGTAATTCTACCGGGCTGTTTTAGTGGATTTTTCACCTCTTCGCACCTCGGCGGAAGCGGCAGCTAGGCGTCTGCTCGGCAGTATTATCGAACGTGAGCTTGACGGCGAGGCGGTTCGCTGTCGTATCGTTGAGACTGAGGCGTACGACCAGACGGACGCCGCTAGTCACAGTTATAGAGGCCGTACGCCGCGGACTGATGTTATGTTTGGGCCTGCTGGCTACTTGTACGTTTATTTTACCTACGGCATGCATTATTGCTGCAATGTAGTGGTGGGCGAGGACGGCGAAGGTGCTGCGGTGCTGGTACGGGCCGTTGAACCGCTTGGCAACGATGCACCGCTTCGCAGGAGGCGCGGCGGCAAAGTGGGCGTCGAACTCACTAATGGGCCGGCCAAAACATGCCAAGCGCTAGGTATCGACAAGCGGCTTAACGGTCACCGACTAGATGAGGCGCCGCTTCGGTTGGTGCTTCAGCCACCGGTAGCGGATGACGCTATCGTTACGAGTACTCGCATTGGTATAAAACACGCAGCCGACGTACCGTGGCGGTTTTATATAAAGGACAATAAATACGTATCGAGGGGAGGGGTGAGATGACAAAATACCAAATCAAGCGGGTATACGATGAAGTGTCGGAGGAGGACGGCTACCGGGTGCTTGTCGATCGTTTGTGGCCGCGTGGTGTCAGCAAGGAGCGAGCTCGGCTTGATAGCTGGAACAAGGACATCGCGCCCTCGAATGATTTACGTAAATGGTTTGCTCACGACCCAGAGAAGTTCAAGGAGTTCACGGCCAGGTATCGGACCGAATTGATGGTAAGCCCTGCTGTCAAAACGTTTGAGGATTCGGTGGCAAAAGAGCCCGTAGTGACCCTACTTTATGGGGCTCATGATCCAAAAATAAATCACGCTACCGTGCTTCGTGATTTTTTGTCAAAATAATTATTGACAGCTACGTATCATAGGCGTATCATCACTTGCAGCACACTTCGTGTGGCCGCTGTTTGCAGCGGTCCCGACCTCTGGAGATGACCCGAATGACCGAGCCCACCACCGAGCGCCAGACCGCTACCACGACGACCGGAACGACCGGCAGCACCACCAGTGTCGCCGCGTCGCGCATCGAGTTCACCGAAGCCGACAAGCTGCGCATCCAGCTGGATGCGCAGCGAGCCGTCTGCGGCCGACCGCTGCGCCGTCGTTACTGAGCCTCGAGGCTCCGCGATGTGCTACGGCTGCCGCTCCCCGACACAGGGAGGGCGGCAGCCGGCATCATCATGTACTTGCAAGTATGTGACGCACGGAGTATAATAAAGACAGTACATTCCGGCCGGCAGGTCGGATTTTTTGATAAAGAAAGGATGAAATTTAAATGGAAGACATCAACATCAAGCAGCTGACGCTTTCGGTCCGTACGATCGCCGAAGAGAAGAACCTGCCAGAAGAGACCGTCCTGTCGGTTATCGAACAGGCCATCGCCGCCGCATGGCGCCGCGACAACGGTGAGCGCGACCAGGAAGTTCGCGCCGAACTGAACGTCAACGATGGTACGGCAAATGTGTTCGTTGCACGCGAAGTCGTCGAAGAAGTCGGTTCCGACGCCGTCGAAATCAGTCTTGAGGACGCCCGCAAGGTAAAAGCTGACGCTGAAATCGGTGACATCATCGAGGAAAAGCACGAAGTCAAGAGCTTCGGCCGTGTTGCCGCCCAGACCGCAAAACAGGTCGTGCTGCAGCGCCTGCGCGAAGCTGAGCGCGAAGTCGTGCTCGAGGAATACGAAGACAAGATCGGCACGGTCGTTACCGGTACCGTCCAGCGTGTTGAGCCTCGCGTCGTTCGCGTAGAGCTTGGCAAGGCCACCGGTATTATTCCTCAGGGCGAGCAGATCCAGGGCGAGTACTACAGTATCGGTGCGCGCATCAAGGTGTTTATCAAGGACATTGAGCGTGACAACCGTGGCCCGCAGCTTATTTTGAGCCGTGCCAACGAGGCATTCGTCGAATACCTCTTCCGCCAAGAAGTTCCTGAAATGGAAACCGGCGCCGTCGAGATCAAGGCGATCGCCCGCGAAGCAGGACGGCGCACCAAGCTGGCTGTTAATAGCAACGCTCCTGGGGTTGACCCTGTCGGTACGTTCGTCGGCGGTCACGGTACTCGTGTCCAAGCCGTCATGAACGAAATCGGTGACCAAGAAAAAATCGACATCGTAACCTACGACGAAAACCCAGAGCAGTTCATTCGTAACGCCCTGAGCCCAGCCGATGTCGTAAAGGTGGAGGTTGACGAGACCGCCAAGCGCGCCAAGGTATTCGTGAACGAAGACCAGCAGTCGATCGCTATCGGCCGCGGCGGCCAGAACGTTCGCCTTGCAGCCCGCCTGACCGGTTACGAGCTTGATATCGAGACCGCAGCGCCAGCAGCCAAGCCGGCCGAGCCAAAGCCAAAGAAAAACATCGAAGACAGCCTCCTGAGCGCCGTCGAAGAATCAATCGAAGACTAATCATCTTCATACAAAAAACAACTCCGCTGCAATGGCGGAGTTGTTTTTTGTATGAAGCGGCTGGCTACGTTTCGATGTTGCGGCGGGTAAATCCAAACCAACCCACGATGGTTAAAACGGCGATGACGGCGATAAGTACGGCGACGTGCTTGCCGTTAAGCCCGTGCTGCATGATTTGCGGCTGGTTGTAGTAGTGAAAGATCGAGAACCTGTCGATGTCCTTAAGCTTGTCGACGGCCGGCGCGAGCGATGAAATAAAGAAGCTGAGTGCCGCATAGCCGCTGCCGATCGCGATGGTCAGGCCTTTCTTGCCGGTCAGCATGGCGACGCAGTACGCAACCAAGCCGTAGGCCGTGTTCATGAGCCAGGCGTCGAACGTACTCAGCCAGACGCGCTGCATGTCAGCGGATTTGTCGGCTACCAGTAGTCCGAGGGCCAGCCCGGCGACGATACACGCGCTGACGAACGCAATGACCGCTACGACCGCCAGCCACTTTTGAAAGAACACCGAAGTCCTGGTAACGGGCAGGCTGAGGAGTGTTTGCAGCCTGCGGTCGTCCTCTTCGTTGGCGCTAATGCCGACAAAAAGCAGTACTGACATGATGATTGTCATCAGCACGATGTTCGGCCCGAAAATTTGCTGGCCGACATAACCTGGCACGGTTTTGAAATCAGCTACCGAACCGACCAGCGGCTTGAGCGACTCCGGCATGGAATTGACGATGTCCTCGATACCGTTTTGATTGAACGAATTATAGAGTGCCATGGTAATGAATGCCACCAGCCCCACGGCCAGCCCCCAGCCGAGCAGCTGCCAGCGCAGGGTATAAAGTGACTTGGTAAAGATTGACTTAAACATCGCGTTCCTCCGAGCGGTAGTAGTTCATGAACAGGTCTTCAAGGTCGGGCTCGGCAATCTGCAGGTTATCGATCGGGTGGGCGGCGAGCGCCTGCAACAGTTCGTTCATGTTGCCGCCAAAGGCAAAGGCGAGCATGCCATCCTCGTGCCGCAGATTGCTAACGCCTTTTAGCTTGGCGATTTTTTCGCGCGGTACCTTAGTGGCAAAATGTACGGTGACATTACGTAACGAACTTTTCATTAACTCCTTGAGCGTGCTGACGTGAACGAGCTTGCCTTCTTTAATAAAGCCGACGCGGTCGCAGATTGACTGCACCTCGCTCAGTACGTGCGACGAAATAAACGTCGTTTTGCCGCGCTCTTTGTGTTCGCGAATAATAGCGTTAAATTCGGCCTGGATCAGCGGATCTAGACCGCTGGTCGGCTCGTCGAGAATCAGGATATCCGGGTCGTGCATGAGTGCCGCGATCAGCCCGATTTTTTGCCGGTTGCCGCGTGAGAGGTGGCGGATCTTTGCACTCAGGTCGCTTTTAAGCCGGTATGCGAGATCGTCAATAATGCTTTCGTCAACGCCGCCGCGAAGGTTGGCGACGTAGCTCAAATACTGTTTGCCCGTGAGCGACGGGTCGGTTTCCATGTCACCCGAGAGGTAACCGAGCCGGGCGTGAACTTTTTTCATATCGGCGTGGTGGTCCAGCCCGAGGACGCTGATCGTGCCTTCTTGCGGCTTCAAGAGGTCCAATATTGTGTTGATGGTCGTGGATTTACCAGCACCGTTTGGTCCCAAAAAGCCGAATACTTCGCCTCTTGCGACCTCTAGGTTGATATCGTAAATCCCGTGTTTGCTGTCGTAGCGCTTCGTAAGGCGTGAAAGCTTGAGCGCTGGTGAGGTCTTACTGGTCATGGTTACAGTGTAGACCCCCGCAATTGTTATTGCAAACAAAGTAGTTAGCACTCTATTGACCCGAGTGCTAATTTTGTCGTATACTAAATAAAGTAAACGGTGAGCATGAATTCAACCCAAGAAAACGCTTGCGCTCGCCACATGGAGGATTGATAATAAAACTATGGCAGATGATTTCGCAGAATTCGTATCGCACCTGACCGATAACGCGAGGACAAGTCTGCAACACGCAGACGCGATAGCCCGTGGCTACGGCAGTGCGTACATTGGAACCGAACATCTCCTTCTTGGCGTCCTTGCCCAAGGTTCTTCCGTGGGTGCCAAAGTACTGGCCGACGCCGGCGTTACGCTCGACCGTGCCGAGCTGGCGCTTAACCTCACACCGCGAAGCCTTGTCGTGAGTACCGGCGCCAAAGGCCTGTCGGAGACCGCCAAGCTGACCCTCAAAATGAGCTGGGAAATCGCCCAGGAATTCCACCAGGATTACCTTGGTACCGAGCACATTCTTTACAGCATCCTGACGCAAAAGAATGCCCGTGCGACAGTATTGCTGCGTGACATGAATGTCGATGTCGCTGAAATTACGAATGATCTCGAGGAATTCTTTGACCGTCAAAATAGCGCCTACGAAGAAGCTGGCGACAACGCAGCCACGCAAACCAAGAAAAAACGTGCGGCCGGTGGTGCTCTCGAGACATTCGGCACCGACCTTACTTCAAAGGCCCGCACCGGCGAGCTTGACCCGGTGATTGGCCGAGGTGAACAGGAGGAGCGGCTTATTACTATTCTTAGTCGCCGAACAAAGAACAACCCGGTGCTGATTGGCGAACCTGGCGTTGGCAAGACCGCTATTGTCGAGGGACTTGCCCAACGTATCGCCCGCGAGGACGTGCCCGACCACTTGCTGGACAAGCGGGTGATCCAGCTCGACCTTGCGGCTATGATCGCCGGCACGAAATACCGCGGTGAGTTCGAGGAGCGGCTCAAAAAAGTCGTCGACGAGCTGCGCGAGCAGAAAAACACGATCATATTCATTGACGAGCTGCACCTGCTGGTTGGTGCTGGTGCTGCCGAAGGCGCACTGGACGCGGCTAATATGCTCAAGCCTGCACTTGCCCGCGGCGAACTGCACTTGATTGGCGCGACGACACTCGACGAATACCGCAAGCACATCGAGAAAGACACTGCGTTGGAACGCCGTTTCCAGACGATTATGGTTCCCGAGCCCAACTTCCGCGATACGATCGCCATCATCAAAGGGCTGCGCAGCTACTACGAAAAGTACCATAATGTCTCTATGAGCGACGAGTTGATCGAGGACGCCGTGTATATGGCCGACCGCTATGTCAGCGAACGGTTCATGCCGGACAAAGCTATCGACGTGATCGACGAAGCTGCGGCGCTTGTGCGCGTACGCTCCGGTCGCAAACCAAGCAAACTGCGCGACTTTACCCGCCAGCTTAAAAACCTGAACGAAAAAATGGAAGAGGCGGTCGCCGGCGAAGATTACGAACGGGCCGCACTCTACAAAACCCGCATCAGCCAAATCACCTCTAAGATCGACGAAACCAAGGCTGACTACGAAAGCAAGACCCCGGTCGTACTGACCGACGACGACGTCGCAAAAGCTATCGCCACTATGACGGGAGTGCCTGCCGAGCGTGTCCAAAAGTCCGAGGCCAAGCTGCTACGCCGGCTTGAGAAGCATCTCGGCAAGTTCATTATCGGCCAAGAAGAAGCCGTCGAAAAGGTGGCTCGCGCCATTCGCCGCAGCCGAAGTGGTGTCGCCAGCAATAAGCGGCCGATCGGTTCGTTCGTATTCATGGGGCCGACTGGCGTTGGTAAGACCGAGCTCGCCAAAGTACTCGCCCGTGAAGTATTTGGCAGTGAGGACGCCCTGGTCAAAATCGACATGAGCGAATTTGGCGAAAAGCACAATACCAGCCGCCTGCTAGGTGCACCGGCCGGCTATGTTGGCTATGAGGACGGTGGCAAGCTGACCGACAAAATCCGCCGCCAGCCGTACAGCGTCGTGCTGTTCGACGAAATCGAAAAGGCGCACCGCGACGTCTTCCAGCTCTTACTGCAGCTACTGGAGGACGGCAAGCTGACCGATGCCAAAGGCCGTTCTGTCGACTTCACTAACACCATCGTCATTCTTACGAGCAACCTCGGTGCCGAGCGCATGGCGAAAGAGTCCAGCCTCGGTTTCCATGTAAACACCAAGTCCGATCAGGAGCGCCTGGATTCGGTGCATGAAGAAAACGCCGCCGCGGCTGAGGAAGCTTTGTCGAAAATGATGCGCCCCGAACTGATCAACCGGTTCGATGCCATCGTGACGTTCCGCGCGCTCACCCGAAAAGAGGTCGGTCATATTTTCGACAACCTTATCGAAGAACTGGGCCAGCGGCTCATCCGAAAAGGTATTCACTTGGTCGTCAAACCGTCCGCAAAGAAGCTATTGATCGACAAGGGCTATAGCGAAAAATTCGGCGCCCGTCCGCTTCGCCGTGCGATTGAGGACGACCTTGAGCACAAGATTGCCGACGGTATTTTGGCGGGCGAATACGAAAAGGGAAGCGTCTTGGAGATTAGTGCGAAAAAGGGCATAATAGCAGTAGATGTTCAGCGCGAAACTGTTCCAGCAGCGTAAACAAAATCGCGGCCATGCGGTCGCCCTCGTTATTGTTGCTTTGTCGCTGCTGGCGGCGCTGCTCCTTGTCGTTAACCGGCAATATGTCGTCGATCAAGTCACGGTGTGGCAATATAAGCCAAGCGCTGAGATCGTCTCGCTTGCTGACCGCTCGGGAATGGGCGATACGGGAAAATTTTACTTTTATGCCAGCCATCCCAAGGTGGAGGACGCCGAGGCATTCAACGCCAGCTGTGACCGTAAAGAGGAAAGCACGGCTGTTCTTGGCTGTTATAACGGCCAGAATATCTTCGTGTATAACGTCACCAACGGCAAGCTCGATGGCATAAAAGAGGTTACTGCCGCTCACGAAATGCTCCACGCGGCCTATGCTCGCCTAGGTGGTGACGAGAAAGTAAGAGTAAACAAGCTCCTTGAGGCCGAATACGACAAGCTGAAATCAAATAAGGATATCGCCGAGCGTTTTGCGTTCTACGCCCGCACCGAACCGGGCGAGCGCGACAACGAGCTCCATTCGATTATTGGCACCGAGATAGCAAAGGTCGGTCCTGAGCTGGAAGAATACTACCGCACGTACTTTTCCAACCGCGCCAAAGTGCTGGCGCTCCACGACAAGTACGCTAGTGTTTTTGCCGAACTGCAGGCAAAGGGCGACGCGCTAACCAAGCAGCTCACCGAGCTAAAAGCCGCAATCGCCAGCCAGACCGAGGCCTACAATAACGCCGTGAGCATGCTTAATAGTGACATCGACTCATTCAACGAACGGGCGAACAATGGTGGATTCTCGAGCCGCGAAGAATTTGAGAGCGAGCGGGCTTCGCTTGTTGCCCGCGCCGGCCAGCTCGACAGCACGCGTTCGACTATCAACGCCGAGATCGCGCAGTACAATGCACTCCGCGAAGAGCTAAGGGGCGTTGCCAGCCAGTCGAGCGCGCTCAACCAAAGTATCGACAGCACGCTTGCGCCGGCTCCAAGCCTGTAGCGTGTATAATAAAAGCAATGCCTAAAGCCCGAACACAATATGTCTGTCAAAACTGTGGCGCCGCGTACCCCAAGTGGTCCGGCCGGTGCGAAAATTGCGGCGAGTGGAACACGCTTGTCGAACAAGCCGCTCCGTCGAGTGGTAAGTCTGCCGTTGCCAAAAGCGCGAGTAGCGGCCGCGTGCTCACGCCGCAAACCATGCAGTCTATCGTTGCCGAAGACGCTGTCAGCCGTATGCGAACGGGTTACGGCGACCTCGACGACGTGCTTGGCGGCGGGATCCTGCCGGGCGGAGTAATGCTGATGGCCGGCCAGCCCGGTATTGGTAAAAGTACGCTGCTGCTGCAGGTGGCGAGCAATGTCGCAAAAGGCCAGCCGGTCCTTTACGCTAGCGGCGAGGAGTCGGCCTCGCAGGTAAAGCTGCGCGCCCAGCGCCTTGGCGCCAACTCGAGCGAACAACTGCATTTTGTCGCCAGTACGAGCGCTGATGACATCGCGGCCACGATTCGCTCGGGAGCCTACAAGCTCGTTATTATCGACTCTATCCAGACGCTCAGCCTCGACGAAATTACTTCGGCGCCAGGCACCGTCAGCCAAATCACTAACAGTAGCAATGTCATTATTCGTGCCGCCAAAGAGGCTGGAGCGGCTGTCGTATTGGTTGGTCATGTGACCAAAGAAGGGAGTATCGCCGGGCCGAAAGTCCTCGAGCACCTGGTCGACGTCGTGCTGCAGTTCGAGGGTGATCGCTACGGTGGGTTCAAGGTGGTACGGGCGGTCAAAAACCGCTACGGCTCAACCAGTGAGGCGGCGATTTTCGAGATGTACGAGCAGGGCCTTAGAATCGTCGAGAATCCGTCCGCAGCGCTGCTTGCAGAGCGCCAAAATGCCGACGGGTCGGTGGTCATGGCAACGCTCGAGGGCACACGACCACTGTTGGTCGAAATCCAGGCGCTTGTCAATCCGACCAGTTTCGGGTATCCTAAGCGTACGGCCTCGGGGTTCGACCTTAACCGGCTCAACCTTCTTATTGCCGTCCTTGAACGGCGTACGAAACTGAATTTATCTGATAAAGACATCTATATCAACGTCGTTGGCGGGCTGAGGCTGAACGATCCAGCAGCGGATCTTGCCATTTGTATGGCGATTGCCAGCGCGGCTGCAGGCAAACGCCTGGATGACAAACTGGTGGTGTTTGGCGAAGTAGGCCTAGGTGGTGAAATCCGTAGCGTGCACAGTGGTGATCGCCGTGTCGCCGAGGCAAAAAAGCTTGGTTTCACGCAAGCGATCGCACCAAAGGCGGCCGCAAAGAACTCATTTATAAAAGGGGTCGGCGATCTTCGCCAGGCACTCATAGACTACTTGCAGTAGCTGCAAGAGAAAGAACAAAACAATGAACACAATAGAAACACTTCTGGTCATCACTACGCTGGCCATTCTTGCCGAGGTAACCTACCTGGTCGTAAAGCTTCCGCCGCGTGCTGCGAGCAAAAAGTCTGGCCGCTCGATACTGGTGGACACCTCGGTGCTTATCGACGGCAGGATCGTCGCGGTGGCTAAATCAGGCTTTATCGGTGGTGTATTGGTGATCCCGCGCAGCGTGATCGGCGAACTGCAGTTTTTGGCCGACAACGCCGACCACGAAAAGCGTGCTCGTGCTCGCCACGGTCTTGACGTCGTGACCGAGTTGCAGAACATTCCGCAGGTTGACGTAGAGATTCTTCAGGACGGCAGCAAGGCCGAAGAGGGCGTTGACGAACGCCTGCTGAAGCTCGCCAAAAAGAGCGGCGCGTCGGTCTGTACGATCGACTACAATCTCAATAAAGTGGCCGTTGTCGAAGGGATTGATGTCGTCAACGTCAACGAGCTGGCGCAGAGCCTCCGCATGGCTTACCTGCCTGGCGAGCGCATGCGCCTGGAGCTTGTCCAAAAAGGACAGGATTCTCACCAAGGCGTGGGGTACCTCAGTGACGGTACGATGGTCGTGGTAGAGCACGCCAGCAAGTATATTGGCAAGACCATGGAGATCGAATTCATCCGTAGCCTGCAGACCGCTGCCGGCAAGATGATGTTCGCCCGACTGACTGAAGCGCCGCAAGATAATTCGCAGCGTGCCAACAAGCCTGCTGGCAAAAAGCCTGTCGCTCCTCAAACTCCACGCGAGCGTAAGCCCGCGTCGCAAGCACAAAAGCCCGTCCGTGAGACG
>DASTSD010000049.1:0-4157 GCA_035760845.1 Saccharimonadales bacterium (SeqCode)
TCGCCAGATGTCGCCGCCCGGGTAAACGAAGCCATCAGGCTGCAGACGACCTACGCACCCAACGCTACCGTCGCCGCGCAGCTCAAAGAAAAGAACCTGGTGATGTTCGTAGGGCCGGCCTCGGTAGGCAAGAGTTTCCTCATGAACCGCATCGTCGAGCGCGACGTTGACTTTGGCCGCGTGTCGGTCTTTACCACGCGCGAAGCCCGCCCAGACGATGAGCCCGGCATGTTCCGCAACCTCCCGCACGACGATGCCAATGTCACCATGCTGCTCGACAAAATCCAGCGGGGCGAGGTAGTGCAATACGCCATCCACCCGACATCCGGCCGCTTTTACGGCTCCGAAATCACCGACTACGGCCGGGCCTTCAACATGCTGGCGACGCTTTCGGGAATCGTCAACACCCTGCGCCTGTTGCCATTCCAAACCACGCACGTCATCGGCCTGGCGGTCGACCCCGACGTGTGGCTGCAGCGCTTTTACCAGCGTTACCCCGAACCCTCCGGTGAGCGCACCAAGCGCCTGCAAGAAGCCGTCCAGTCACTGCAGTGGCTGCTCGACCCGGCGCATATCCAGGAAATCAACTGGGTAGACAACACCTCGTCAAACGAGGCCGACGCTGTCCAAGCCGTCATAAATGCGGTAAAATTCAATAAACGGACCGATCCTGCAACCCTTAGGATCGCTCACTCAATGCTAGAGAGACTACAAAAGGAGATCCAATCATGACAGAAAAAAACTGCACCCTGCTATTTTTAGTAAAAGACGACCAGATCCTGCTGGCTATGAAAAAACGCGGCTTCGGCTCTGACCGCTATAACGGCATCGGCGGCAAGATCGAGCCGGGCGAGACCGTAGAAGAGGCCCTGGTACGCGAGTGCCAAGAAGAAATCAACGTCACGCCGACCAAATTTTACAAGGTCGCCGAGCACGACTTCACCCAAACCGAAAACGACGCCCCGTGGCGCATGTGGGTTCACGCCTACATCTGCACCGAATGGGAAGGCACGCCAGAGGAAACCGAGGAAATGGCACCAGAATGGTTCAAGATCAGCGACATTCCGTACGACCGCATGTGGCAAGACGACATCCACTGGGTGCCGATGGTGCTTGAAGGTAAAAAGCTCTTCGGCAAGTTCACTTTTGACGAATCCGACAACATGCTGACGCACGACATTGCAGAGGTCACCGTCTTTCCGAACGGGCCGCTCCCACTAAAGGTCTAGCCTATGGAAATGCACACGTACTGGCAAAAACAAACCACCGAGAAACCACTGTTCCCGGACATCGAATGGTCCAAGCCCGAACAGCGGTCGCTTAGAGGTAGGCTGGGAATCATCGGTGGCAACAAACTCGGCTTTGCCGGCGTGGCCGAGGGCTACAGCACGGCGCTTAACACCGGGGTAGGCGAGGTACGGGTGCTTTTGCCGGACGTTCTCAAAAAGACCATCCCAACCACCATCACCGACACTATTTTTGGCGCCACCAACCCCTCTGGCAGCCTGGCGCGCGACGCCCGCATAGAAATGCTGGCGCTAGGACAGTGGAGCACCGGCATTTTACTAATAGGCGATGCCGGCCGCAATAGCGAAACGGCGATTTTGTACGAGGATTTCTTGGCGGATTACAGCGGCCCGCTCGTCATTACCCGTGACGCGGTAGACCTTATAAAGAACAGCCCCCAGGCACTCGCCGAGCGGCCGAACACGCTGCTGGTCGTATCGTTCGCTCAGCTGCAAAAGCTGTTCCAGAGCGTGTACTACCCCAAAATCCTGACCTTTAGCATGCAGCTGACCAGCCTGGTCGAGGCGCTGCATAAATTTACCGTCACGTACCCCGTGACCATCGCCGTGCTACATAAAGACTACTTGCTCGTCGCCCACGGCGGCAACGTCACTACCACCGAATGGCAAAACCCCATGGCCATTTGGCGCGGCACCGTCGCCACCAAAGCCGCCGCCTACTGGCTCTGGAACCCCAGCAAACCGCTCGAGGCGGTGACGGCGAGTTTTACAGCAAGTTAAAAGGAGAGTTATGCTCGAAAGAATCCAAATTGTCGACGAAAACGATCAACCCATAGGAGCTTCGACCCGCCAAGAGGCGTGGGCGAGCGGCTCGTACTACCGGCTCGTGCAAATCATCCTGCGGGACAAAAAAGGAAACTTCCTTTTGCAGAAGCGCAGCCCGAAAAAAGCGCTCTATCCGAACCGCTGGACCAATGCCGCCAGCGGTCACGTCGACGAAGGTGAAACCTACGAAACCTCAGCGCCGCGGGAACTCCAGGAAGAGGTAGGCATTTCGGCACCTCTAGAATTTTTAGGCAAAATCCTCATCCAGCGCAAAGAAGACGGCAAAACGTTCAACCAATTCAACGGCGTCTTCATGGGCACGATTCCGCACGACACGCAGTTCAACCTTCAGGCCGACGAAGTAAGCGAAGTCCGTTGGTTCACCCCGGCCGAGCTAAAAGAGAGAATCGCAGCCGCGCCCGATGATTTTACCCCAGCTATGGTAAGAGCAGTCGAAGAATTTTACGCCTAACAGTTAAGTACGAAGTAGCCCCGTGGTCAAACGCGGGCCGGGGGCACTTCGCGAGAGACGCACGGGGCATCTGTACTGGTCGGTGACTACGGTCCGTTCGGCATGAGGCGCTTACCTCCTAGTCGGAACAGACCGAGCACTTGCCGTTCTTCGGCAGCACCAGCCCGCAGCAGGTGGGCTCCGTGACGGCCGGCTTCGGCTGGTTCGTCGTGACAGGCCCCGACCTGGAGGTCTTCTGCTTGCGCGTGCCGCCGGAGGCCGGGACAGCCCTGGGGCTGGTTACCGGCGTGATGCGGCCGCTCTTGTCATGCCTCAAACGAGCCATGGTCGCTCCGTTTCTGCGTTGCGGACAAAAAATGAGGTACAGATCTGCAGGTTGCAGTTGTTTTATTATAGCACTTATGTTAATAAAAGTCAATTCCTTACGACACTCTACCAAAGTAAAAAGACGATTCGATGGATCGTCTTTTTACTTTGGTACCGCGGGCCGGACTTGAACCGGCACGAGCTAATGCTCACCAGATTTTGAGTCTAGCGTGTCTACCGATTCCACCACCGCGGCATAGTATCGGCTTGTACCAATGTATTGTACAATAGATAGCAGTAGGAATCCATACCATGAACCCTAGTGACCCCAACGACAGGCGACCCAGTGCACCGCTCGTTCCCGAGCGGGCGGCTTTGCAGGGCCCTCATATTCCGGCGCGGGGTAATTCTACCGCTATTAACGCGGCGGCCGCCAACATCGTGCGCGACCAAGTAAACAGCATATACGCCGGCAACACCACCACGCCAACGCCGCAAACTACGCCCGTTCATCACGCCGAGACTCCAGCCCCTCAGCAGCAACCGCAGCCAGCACCAGCCGTCCAAAAACAGCCGGTCGAAGAGGCGATTCCTAACCCTTACGAGCGCACCCATGCCGCGTCAGTGCATGTCCAGGCCGACCAGTGGAAGCAGTACCACAGCGCCTGGCAAGACTACTACCAAAAGTACTACGAGCGTTACTATATGGGCCAAGTGTACCGTGCGCGCCAAGCGCTCGAGGCCAAAGCTCAAGACGCCGCCTCGCAGCACGTACCAGCCACGGTCCAGTCCCAGCAGCCAGCAGCCGAACCTGAGCCTGAAACACTTTCCAAAGACGAGGCGCTTTACGACCTCCGCAATAAGCTCTTGGCTGGCATGCGCGACTCCGCCCAAAAAGTACGAAAGAGCCGCCATTTCCTCCCGATTGCCGCGGCAGCCTGCGTAGTAGTGCTGTTCCTATTC
Source organism: Saccharimonadales bacterium (SeqCode) (assembly GCA_035760845.1). Lineage (GTDB taxonomy): Bacteria > Patescibacteriota > Saccharimonadia > Saccharimonadales > Saccharimonadaceae > CAMLKC01. Next base: position 3,814 of record DASTSD010000049.1, read on the forward strand.
TTGCAGTACAACCGCGTCCTGATCGCCAACGTGCAGGCGTACATTAGCCCCGGTGACGTCGACCCGGCGAACATTATCGTCAACCCATCGACCAACATTGCTGTCAGCGCCGAGCCCAAGCTCATCATTCCAAAAATCAACGTCGACGTGCCAGTCGTCTGGAACACCAAGCCCGACTACGACTCGCAAATGGCCGCCATGCAAAACGGCGTGGCGTGGTTTGGCATTCCCGGCGCCAACAGCCACCCAGGGCAGGTGGGCAACACCGTACTTTCCGGCCACTCCAGTAACGACGTGATCGACAAGGGCGACTACAAGTTCATCTTTGCGCGGCTCGACCACCT
>DASTSD010000050.1:0-2568 GCA_035760845.1 Saccharimonadales bacterium (SeqCode)
TCTGATGCCAGAGATTTTCGTGATTGCCCACAACATTCGTTCGACCCTTAATGTCGGGGCTATTTTTAGGACGGCCGAGGGGTTTGGCGTGACAAAAATCATACTAAGCGGCTACACGCCGTACCCTCTTTTAGCACGGGACACCCGACTGCCGCATATTGCCAATAAACTCACGGCGCAAATTCACAAAACCGCGCTTGGCGCCGAGACCATGGTGCCGTTTACCTACCAAGAAACGCCTGAGTTGCAGCAGCTAAAAGCAGCTGGATTTACCGTGGTCGGGCTAGAGCAAGACGAGCGCTCGCTCATGCTGCCAAGTTACAACGCCCCTCAAAAAGTTGCACTACTACTCGGCGAGGAGGTCGAAGGAATCACGAGTGAGCTACGCAACAAATGCGATGAACTGATCGAGATTCCGATGCGTGGCCAAAAGGAGTCGTTCAACGTGAGCGTTGCCACCGGCATCGCGCTCTACGCGCTCTCTAACTAACGATTACTGAAGTGGACGAACACGACGCCAGACGAATGGATTTCCATCGTACTGTACTCGCCGGTACCGCCGAAGTTATACTGGCTGACACGCACCCAGCCGCCGCCGAGTATCGCCTCGACTACCATGGCGTGGCCGATTGGCGCAAAGCCCGGGGTCGCCGGCAAAATCGCTACTGAGCCGACTGACGGCGAGCCGTTTGTATATGCTCCCATACGGGACGTCGTAGAAGGCCATTCGTAGGCATTACCTGCACCCGCAAAGTTCATGACGTTCTTGCCATAGGTGTGGTACGCCTTGTACGCGGCATAACTGACGCATTCGCGGTTATAAAGTCCCCATTGGTCGGCGTAGCTGTCCTGCGCACCACAAAGCGGGTAGCCACCAGCACCACACCCCATGTTGCCGCTATAGTTACGGAACTGGAATGCGCCCACCGAGCCGTAGTTGTTAGCACCGCCGCCGGTAATGCGGGCGAGAGCCGCCTGCTGTTCGGCCGCAACGGCTGCCATTTGCGCTTGGCCTTCGGCGACCTTTTTCTTGTAGGCAGCTTCGCTACCACGCGTTTGGTTAAGGAGTTTCTGTTTCTCGGCTTCTTTTGCCGCCAGGGCCGCGCGCTGTGACTTCTGCTCTTCCAGGACTTTCTTAACGGCTTTTTGATCACGTTCAAGTTTTTCTTTGAGCGACTTGATTTCACTAATAGTGGAGTTCAGCTTGTCACGAATTGTCGACTGATACGTGTTTTTGTCCATGTATTCGCCCACGTTCTTGCTGCTGGCCAGCATCTCAAGCGGAGAGATTTCACCGTCAACGTAAAGGTCGGCAATGATATCGCCGAGCGCCTTTTGATTGTCTTTCATCTTGACCTTGTTTTTGGCAATGTCGTCGTTCAGTTTGTCGTACTTGGCCTGAGAAAGGTCAAGTTGCGCCTGGATAGCCCTTTTCTCGGCAGTCAAGGCGTTCACGGCAGCCTGAAGCGAGTTGGCTTTTTTATGATATTCATCGGCCTGGGCTTGGTACTGGTTGACCTCGTTTTGGATAGCGTTGATTTGGTCATCGTATTGGTCGGCGTGCACGGCGTTGCCCGCAAGCTGCAATGACGAAGCTATTGCCACGAGAACAGCACAGACTCCTAGTAGGACTCTGTGCGTTTTGTTTCGGAGTGAGATGCGGCTAATTCTTATCACTAGTATCCAACCTACCATAAGCAAAATGCCGCCGCAATGCCCCACCCCTATAGTCGTTGTTTATTTTAGTACGACGCAGTCTTCACCCAGCTGTTTGACCAGCGAGCTGATGAGGTCGTCGCTACCGTCAACCTTAAACGGCAGCTTGATAGCAGATTTTTTCTCGGCGCCCAGCACCAGAATGATATCGGTATTGCCCGTAAAATCACTGCAGGTGCGTTTAAGCTCCATGAGCGTATCGTGGTCATCTGGCTCTTTGACGTGCACGAAGAGCTTTTTGACCGGCGGAATATCCATGATTGGGCGGGGAGGTTCGGCCGTCGGTTTTTTCTCGGCGGGCGGCGTGCTGGCCGGGGCGCTCACTTGGCCGCCGGACTTTTTGGCACGGAACTCCGCCACCCTGGTCGCCTTGACATGCGAGCTCATGCGCGGCGTCTCCATTTTACGGCCGGTTGACTCGTAGTTACGCAGCTCCTCGTCGGTCACCACGACTACCTCGTCGGCAATCATCTTAGCCTCGTCACCAAGATTGCCGTCACGGTCACGGGCACTCACCTTACCCGACACGCGAATAACCGCATCTTGCACCAGCTTGGCGCCGACTTGTTCGTACAGATTCGGAAAGATGATTACCTCGGCTTCGGTCGTCTTGTCCTCGAGCTTGACAAATGCCATCTTCGTGCCCGATTTAGTCACGATGGTACGGACGGAGCTCACGAGACCGCCAATCGTCGCCTTTTTGCCGTCGATCGCCGGTTTCATGTGCGCAAGCGGAATGGTTTGCTCCTCAAAGTATGTGTCGTAGTTATCAAGTGGGTGCGCGCTAATATACAGGCCGAGCAGCTCGCGCTCCCATGTCAGCTGTTCTTTTTCGGTGTATTTGGTTGGCGC
>DASTSD010000051.1:0-3670 GCA_035760845.1 Saccharimonadales bacterium (SeqCode)
GAGTACAACGGCTTCGCCGAGTCGCTGTACCAGGCGGAGTTCGGCGTGACCATGCTGGCCAACATCCTCACGCGCTACGGCGCGGTCGAAGGTGGAGCGGCCACCCAGGCACTGTCCAAGCTCCTCCAGATGAAGGACTGCACCGCCTCGTTCAACACCGAGGGCGACGTCGGCCGCGTCATCAGCGGCTGCTTCGACCCCGCCAAGATCATCGAGATCTTCGGCTGGAAGGGCGTACTGGTGGCCATGGTGATGATCGCCGCGCCGGTCGCCAAGTTCTTCACCAACACGTTCGAGACCCTGGGCGACCTGCTCCAGGGCAAGGACAAGGAGAAAGTGACCGTCAGCTACAACCCTCCCCCGCCGGCGAAGGCGCTGTTCACGGGAGTGTGGTACGTCCACGGCGCGAAGCTGGTCATCAACAAGGACGGCACCGGCGACTACAGCTGGAACGCCGGCCCCTGTTCGGACTCGCTCGAAGACAGCCAGATGTGCCAGGGCAACGCCAAGATCAACTTCAAGGTCACCGGCAAGGACCGCATGACCGGCACCTACGCCAACGTGTGGTACACGGCCGACGGCAACCCGGCACCGAGTGGCTTCAGCGACTCCAACGACCGGATGACGGGCAAGACCTTCACCGTCTCGCGCAACGACCAGCACACGCTGGTCACGCAGGACGGCTCCGGGTCACGGCCCGGCAACCCGTACCTGTGCGACGAGTACGCCATGATGCACAACGACTCGACGTACCAGCTCTGCGGAGCATGAGATGAACAAGGTGCGGTAAGGCCGCGACACCCTCGCGGCCTGCGGCGGGCGAGCACCGGGAGAGATCCTGGAGCCGTCCGCCGTACGCACACAAGTATTTTTACAAGGCTTAGCAAAAGCCTTTTTATTATTCATTAAGCGCAGGAGGCCTTGGCTTACGTAAGCATTATTGGTATCATTTTTACTATATGGTGTTGAATCAAAAACGGAGTCGAAAAAAACTTATTATTGGCGTGTCAGCGGCCGTGCTCGTCGTCGCTGGCGCAGCGTTCTTTATGCTGGGCGGTATCGAGAAAGTCCGGGCTATGCTCCAGCCAAAAGCCCAGGAGCAGTCCGTTACGCTTAGCGGCAAACTTGTGTGTCTGCCTCATGCGGACGGCAGCGAACCAAGCACCCTCGAGTGTGCACTCGGCATGCAAACAGACGACGGCAAGTACTACGGCCTAAGCAGCGCGAAGAACGCCGAACTGTCAGAGTCAACCGGAACCGACAAGCACGTCAAAATATCGGGTACGCTCCGTTCATCAACTGACTCTACCTACAAGATGGAAGCCATCGTCGCCGTTAGCAGCTTCGATTTCACCGACTAACATGCTCGCACCCATCGACGTCGTTAACAGTTTCAACCGGCCAACCGGGCGTATTAGCGACCCTGAAGAGGCAAACAACAAAGGCTACTGGCACCGCGGCGCCCATGCATTTATCATCACTCCAAAAGGGCGGATTCTTGTGCAAAAACGCGGGCTTACGACCATTCAACGCCCCGGAATGATAGATATCGGCGTCGGCGGCTTCGTGGACAGCGGCGAATTGCCCGAGCAGGCAGCCGTGCGCGAAATAAAGGAGGAAACCGGTCTCGATGTCACGCCTGGCGAGCTGATTTTCCTTGGCACCACCCGTTATAACCATCGCTGGAAATTCAAAAACCGCCAAAAAATCACCCGAGCAATTATTTACAATTACGCCGTCCGCTTGCCCCACGAACACAACCATGTCACGCCCGAACAAGGCGAAGTCGAATGGGTGGGGTTCGTTCCGGCACGCAGCGCTTTTTGGCTGATCCGGCACAAAACCTCGCGTCTTGGCAGGCTGTCGACGATGTACGCGTACTACCGCATTATGGTTGGCCGCGCCTATCGGATTCTCGACCAACACTTTTACTAAATGTATTCTCAGCATAAGCACTTTGCCGTATACTACAACTAAATGGCACGACTACCTATACCAGGCAACGACGACGGTACGTGGGGTTCCATCCTCAACGATTATCTTAGCGTCGAGCACAACACCGACGGCACGCTAAAACGTGGCGACGATATCGACACCGCCCTCTCTACCGCCACCGCCGCCCAATCGGCCGCCGATGACAAGATTGCAAAGTCCCTCGTCACGACCAAGGGCGACCTTATCGTAGCAAGCGCGAACGCCGCCGCCAACCGGTTAGCCGCCGGCACAAACGGCCAATACCTTGCGGCCGACTCTAGTAAAACACTCGGCCTCGCCTGGAAAAACACCCAGTGGCTGCTTGCCTCGGACTTCGGCGCCAAGTTTGACGGCTCGACCGACGACGCCGCGGCCTTGCAGGCGGCTATCGACGCGGCGATTTCGTCGGGCAAGCCGCTCGCACTCGACCCTGGTACAACAATCATCGGCACAAGCCTTTCTATTAGCGCCCCCTTAACCATCGCTGGCGCCGGCCAAAGCGCCACCACGCTTAAAGCAGCTGACGCGCTCAATGACTACGTATTTTCGTTTACCGGCGGTAATCCCGGAGAAGGCATCGTTGGTGCTTATTTTGCCAGCTTTACGATCGACGGCCACAGTTCGGCGCAGACATCGGGCGGAGGCATACTGGCAAACGGTGCCGTGCAGTGCACCTTCGAGCGTATTCATTTTACAAGCTGTTACGACTGGGGGCTAAAGCTTGGTCCCATTTCGGGCGGTGCGTTTGGCCACCACAACCGCGTCATGAACTGCTTGTTCGATCAAGGCGGCGGCAGTGCCGGTTTTGGCGGTGGCGCCTGGCTGACGTCAAGCGATGAGAACTGGTTTATGGGAACCGACTTCGAATACCTTGGCGGTGCTTCGGCACCTATCGGTTCCACCCCCGTCATGCTTTATGACCAAGCTGGCTTGCAGCATATTATTGGCTGCAACTTCGTGCAGGGCAGCCACAACTGTATCGGCATACGCGTACAAAATGCTTTCGACACCAAAATCCTCAGCTCGACCTTTGACGGCCTAGCTGGCGACTGTATTTTTTTGGTGGCAAACAAATGCGTTGTCTCGGGTAATCTCATCACAGGCCCAGGCGATGCGGGCGACCAGGCAGCCTCTGGCATTCACCTGGAGTTCAATACGCATTTCAACGTTATTTCCGGCAACTCACTCGAAACCTCCAACACTGTCGCGGGCCGTGTGCGCAGCCTCATCCGCGAAGAAGCAACCGGTGGTTCTGCCGACAACCTTATCGAAGGTAACAGCGTCACGTGGGGAACCTACGGCCCTACCGTCGGGCTGATTGAATCGGGCGGCACTAACACTATCGTGCGCAACAACATCGGCTGGAAAACAGAAAACGGCGGCACGGCAACCATAGCCGACGGCACGACAAGTATCGATGTCAACCACGGTCTGGATGCTACACCAAGCCTTGGTAATATCGCCGTCACGCCCACCAATAGCCTTGGTAACGCCGCTAAGTTCTGGATTTCTGGCGTCACGAACGTCAAGTTCACCATCAACGTCGACGCCGATCCGGGCGCCTCAACCGCGACGTTCTCCTGGCTCGTTAGACTGTAGGCGCCGCCGGGCCACCGGATACGATCTGGTTGGCTTGCTCCGTCGTATCCAGCATTTGCCGTACTTGCTCGAGCGTGATAGTCACCGTACTGCCGGG
>DASTSD010000052.1:0-2228 GCA_035760845.1 Saccharimonadales bacterium (SeqCode)
TTTTGCATCACTGAGTTGTCGTTGTTGCCAACCCACACGCCTACGGCCAGCTGTGGCGTATAGCCGATCGTCCAGGCATCGCGCGAATCGTCGGTCGTACCCGTCTTGACGGCGGCCGTGTGCCCCGGCACGCTCAGCGAGTAGCCGAATATCGGCGCACGGGCGTTGTAATCCGAAAGAATGCTCGAAATCAAGAACGCACCCTGCTTGCTAATTACCTCTTTGCTTTGCTCCTCCGCCTGGAAAATCGACTGGTCGTACTTGTTGGTGACCTGCTTGATAAGCGTGGTCGGGTACTGCTGGCCTTGGTTGGCAAAAGCAGCGTAGGCGTTGGTCATTTTCATGAGCGGTGCTTCGGCTGAGCCGAGCGCTAGCGACAGGCCGTAATTCTTGTCGCTCTCGATCGTATCGATTCCCATGCGGTTGGCCGCCGCGACAGCCTTGGTGATACCCAGCTTTTGCAGTACCTCGACGCTCGGAATGTTGAGCGACTGGCTAATAGCTTGGCGAACCGTCACGTTGCCGCGGAATTGTTTGTCGGCGTCAAGCGGTGTGTAGCCGTTAAAGTCGGTCGGCACGTCGTGCAGTATCGTTGAAGGGGTTATGACTCCTTGCGCCAATGCCTCGGCATAGTAAATCGACTTAAAGCTCGAGCCCGGCTGGCGCGGCGTGGTAACCATGTTCACCTTGCCCCAATCTTTGTTGTCCCAGTCGGCACTACCCACCAGCGCGCGCACCTCGCCAGACGACGGGTCGATCGCCACACCTGCCGCATTGGAGCCGCCATACGCCTGGACGTACGATATATGGTTCGTGATGTTTTCTTCCAGCTTGTGTTGCAGGTCCAAATCAAGCGTCGTCTTTACCTGGTAGCCGGAGCGAATTACCTTTTCCTCGCCGTACTTGTCGTACAGTTCGTTCAGTACCATCTCGGTAAAGTGCGGCGCCTGGCCGGCACTCTGGGTTGGGGTCGGCGCGTACGTCAGCTTTTGCGCCAGCGCGGCCTGCTGCTGATCGGTCGTGATATAGCCGTCCTCTACCATGCGCTTTAGCACGTATGTTTGGCGCTCCTTGGCGTACTGCGGATTGCCGAGGGTCGGGGAGTAAGCGTTCGGTGCCGGCAAAATACCGATCATCATACTGCTTTCGGCCAGGTCGAGGTCTTTGGCATGCTTGTTAAAGTACGTCTTGGCCGCCTCTTCAATACCGAAGCTCGTACCCCCAAAGAACACCGAGTTCAGGTACATCTCCATGATCTGCTCTTTCGAGTACCTCGCCTCGATCGCGATAGAAAGCGTCAGCTCCTGGTACTTGCGTAGCAGCGTATGCTGATCGGTTAGCAGGTTGGTCTTGGCAAGCTGCTGGGTAAGCGTAGAGCCGCCGCCGCGCGTACCTGCGCCCTTGACCGCGCGCAAAATACCCGTAATCGAAAAACCGCTGTGCTTGTAAAAATCCTTGTCCTCTGAGGCCACGAGCGCTTTTTGCACGTATGGCGAAATATCCTTGAGCGGAGTCATTTTCTCGTGCTGGGCCCGCCCCACGCTGTAAATGGTCTCTCCGTTGCGGTCGGTTACCACCACGCCCGTGTTGTTCCGGTTCATCAGGTGCTCTTGGTCACCGATGTCGTTAAAGTAGTAGAGATACGTCAGGATAGGAGTAAGAATAAGAAACGCCAAGATAGGAGCCGAGATAACAAGCGCCTTTTTTGGTTTGGACAACCGCTTGAACCAGCGCCATCGTCGCTTGAGCGAGCGCTTAATCCTTGTTGTCCGGGTCACTTTTTTAGTGTAAATTCCTTGGCGGATCATAGCCTTAGTACATTATACTAAATATTTCACAAGCCGTCTTTAGCTAGTTTGCCCGCGGCTCATCATAGAGTGGGTGATTGCCGCCGCCAGTGCATCGGCACAGTCATCCGGCTTGGGCACGTCTTTTAGTCCCAGGTGCAGGCGCACCATTTCTTGCACCTGCTTTTTATCGGCCTTACCGTAGCCGGTCAGCGTCTGCTTTATCTGCATTGGCGTGTATTCGGCAATAGGCAGCCGCGCTTTTCGCCCCGTAAGCATAGCCACCCCGCGCGCCTGCGCCACGCTAATGGCCGTGGTGACGTTACGGGCAAAAAACAACTGCTCTATCGACATTACCTCGGGCTTTGTCTCGGCAATAATATCGGTCAGGCCGTCAAAAATCTCTTCCAGTCGCTCGTCTATCGGGGTATGCGCCGGCGT
>DASTSD010000053.1:0-2623 GCA_035760845.1 Saccharimonadales bacterium (SeqCode)
TTAGGTAACGGTAACTGTCGGCATCGTCGTCCTTGGCGAGCAGTATATAGTTGATGCGGTATTTGGCCAGCGTGGCCGGGAGTGTCTCTGGGTGTTTAAGAGCCTGGCTGATGGCCCGCTTTTCGTCGTTGGGCACCGTAGGCGTGATGCCCCCGAACTCTGGGTTGTCACTGGCAACGACCGGCACGTCAAAGAACTTCTCTGCAGGCGTAGCGATAATGCGCTCGCTAAACCCGAATGCCATGTACTGGTGCCATGGCAGGAACAATACGCGCTTGGCGCCCGGCAGGCTGCTTAGCTCTTTATTCATGGCGTACCAGCCAGCCGGGTACTGTCGCGGCGACAACTGGCCGCCAAAACCCCAGAGCATATTGGGCGTGACGGCGAGCGGCAATAGCAGGCAGACGATAATGACCACCTGCCCACCGGCGTCGTGGAACTTCTCGGTTGCCCACTTGGCAGTAAAAGCAACGCCTAGCGTGCCAAGCATGGCGTAGCCTAGCGCAACAAGGTTAGCAAATTTATCCGGCTCGCGGTATCCTGCGGCCGCGGGCAGTACGTGGCTGATCCATGCCAGGAGCGGCGTAGCAGCGAGGATGACGCCAAGAATGACGCAACCAAGGCCAAGTGCGACCAACAGACGCGACGCTTGCCAGGCCTTGCTTGCGCCAACGATAACCAATATCCATACGACAAGAAACAGCAGACCCCAGACGGGTACTATGTCCTGCGGCAACGTAAAGAGCTGCCGCGACTCTACCCAAAATCCTTGTAGGCGCACCACGTCGCCAATCGCGCCCACTATGCTGCCGTCGCCCGTCGCGAACGCCGAAAAGTCAGCCGGGCTGCGGCTTGCTACGGCCGAGCCGATAGCGCCGCTTCCGAGAAATGCCGGTACGAGCCAGTAACTAAACAGTGCGGCGTGAATAGCAATGATAATGACCGACCAGCCGGCATACGGCTTGATGCGGCCTTTGCGCCAGTAGTGAAATACGTAACCTAGCAAAGGCACGAGTAGCGCAATGACAAGCAGGATTGCGATATGGTGGATCGAAGCCGTGATGATAGCGAACGACAATGCGGCGAGCGGTAGCGCTGTCTTGGCGGCCGGAGCAGTAAAGAACTTTAGCAGCGCTCGTACAAAAAACGGCAACATTGCATAGCCAAGCAAAAACAGCCACTGCCCCGCCATAAACCGCGAATACGTGAACGGGTTGATCATGTAAAATATGCCGCCAAAGTACAGCGCCAACCGCCACATATCCGCGCCAACACGTTCTTTCATGTTGAGCGACTGCAGCAGGCTGTGCATGCCCACGCCCGAAAGGAGCAAAATGGCAAACAAGAGTAGCTTTTGGATGGCATCGGCCGGCAGCGCAAAATGCACGAGCCACAGCAGTGCCTGCAGCGGATAGGTATTCGTTACCTCGTCCGGCAGGTTTATATTTGGCGTGAATACCATATCGAGCGTCAGTATGAATCCCGGCGTCAGCAGCGGCAGTAGTACGGCGAGCGCCAACAGGCCGTACTCAAACCAAATCGTCCTCCTTTCATCGCGTAACCATTGCCATGTTGCTGTCAGTTTTTCTCCCATATCTACTCCATTCGTACATCGTATATTAATGGTTGAACCGTGGGCGTGATTGCTATTTTATCGGCGGTAAGCTTCGTAAAATCAGCGGGGATGTCGGCGCTTGGCATGAGAGTGGCCGAATCGACGATGACAGCGTTGGTATCGGTATTGGTGAGTGTGAGCGAATGCGTACCCGCACCCAGCTGTACGTCGGCATAAAAATACGTGAAGTCGACGTAATCGCCCGTGGCTTTTTGGTCATCACTCACCTTTTGCAGCTGGACGTCTTTGCCGTCAACCGTGGCATGGACGGTGTCTTTTTTGGATGCGGCATGCAGTAGTATACGGTAGGTGCCGTTTGCCGGTGCTGATATTTTAATTGGCAGGTTGCTTGAGCCTTTGGTGAGCCCGACGAACGACGGTCGCTGCAGGTTCATGAGGCTCGGGACGTTTTCGTGCAGGTAGTTGTAGTCATCGTCTTTGGCGTAGAGCGTGCTGAGCGACAGTGTGTTGTTGGTGAAGTTGGAGCTTGCGACGTATTTAGAGTTAAATGGCAACGAGATAGGGTTTGGAATCACGGTTTGCTTGGCGTGCATGAAACAGTAAACGTCGTAGTAGGTTCGCTCGACGCTATCGGTCATGATTTTTTTGGCGCCACGAGATAGCAGGTAGTTTTTCATTTGCAGCGGAAAGTAGCTGGCATACCCGATCACATCGCGCCTGTTCAGGTGTTCGAGCGTAGTCTGCCACTGCGCATCAACCAGCAGCGAGAGCGAGCGGTCGGCAGGCTTTTTGAGGGTGTAAAGATCGTAGTTCTTGCCACCGAGCGTTTTGGCGTAGCGGCTCGAGTGCGCGAGGCTGCGGCTGATCTTGTTTTCTATGCCAGGGAGGTAGGCTATGCCTTGGTCGCGCTGTTTGGCATTGACTGGCACTACGATGTTGGTGATGCCGAGATTGTCCGCAAGCACATCCTCCCACCACGGTTCGCCGTAGGCTATAGAGCGGTAGACGAGATATGATATAAGTTTGTTTTCGGTATTAGCCCCGGCG
>DASTSD010000054.1:0-6225 GCA_035760845.1 Saccharimonadales bacterium (SeqCode)
GACGCTTACCGGCTGCTTGGGCTACTGAGCGGCCAGGCGGTGCAGCTCGCCGTGCTGACGCTCGCCGACAAGCCTTCGGCCGAAGTGGCAAAGGACACGGGCGTTCACCCGTACGCGCTCTCCAAGCTCGCGCCGGCAGCTCGGCGCCTGGGTAGGGTCGGGGCTAAGAAAGTCGTCACGGCATTCGCCGAAGCCGACGAAGCCTCTAAATCCTCGGCGGCCGACCCATGGCTGCTTGTTGAACGGGCGCTCATGAAAGTCGCTTGCTTGTAAAACAAAAAACAGCCGCAGAGAGCGGCTGTTTTAAAAGGGAAGCGAGATTATTTCTCAGCTTTTTTGGCTGCTGGCTTCTTAGCGGCAGGTTTCTTGGCTGTAGGCTTTTTGGCAGCTTCAGCCTTAGGAGCGGCTGGCTTCTTGGCGGTGGCAGGCTTGGCTGCGGCAGCTTTTTTGGCTGGAGCAAGCTTTACGCCGGCGTCTTTAGCAACCTTAGCGAGCTGGCTCTTACGGCGGGCAACGGTGTTTTTCTTGAGGAGCTTCTTTTTGACGGCGGTGTCAAGCTCGCTGTGAGCCTTAGAAAGGCCTTCGCTGGTTGGCTTGGCCATGAATGCCTTAACGGCGGTCTTGATGTCGCGCTTGATACCGACGTTGCGCTCGCGGCGAACAGCGGTTTGCTTCATTCGTTTGATAGCTGATTTGATGATTGGCATAGGGTTCCTTTACCTTATAGATTTTGTGAATACAATCAAGGTGAGATTATAGAGGAAAACGGGGAAAAAGTAAAGAGGAGCGTCTGCTGGCGGCGCGATGCGGAGCGCTGGTAGATTGTGTTTGACGCACCGAAAGTACTTATGGTATAGTGAACTCAAAATCTATAGAAATAAAAAAACAACAGGAAAAAAGCCTCATGAACGATGGCAATGCCAAGCAGCAAATCGCCGAAAAGGTAAAGAACAGCAGCAATATCATGGTGACTGTCAGTACCAACCCGTCGGTCGACGAACTGAGCGCCGCGCTTGGTTTGACACTGCTGCTCAACAAGATGAACAAGCATGCCACGGCGGTGTTTAGCGGTGATATTCCACCAGCTATTACGTTTTTGGATCCGCAAAAAACATTCGAGAACACCGTCGACTCGCTGCGTGACTTTATTATCGCGCTCGACAAGGAAAAGGCCGACCACCTTCGCTATAAGGTAGACGGCGACGTCGTCAAGATTTTCATTACGCCGTACCGCACGACCATTACCAGTGACGACCTCGACTTCAGCCAGGGTGACTACAACGTCGAGCTGGTGCTTGCCCTTGGGGTAAAGAACCGCGACGACCTCGACAACGCGCTGAGCGCGCACGGCCGTATCTTGCACGATGCCACGGTGGTATCCGTGAGTGCCGGTGCTGCTACGAGCGAGCTCGGCAGTATCAATTGGCGCGAAGAAAACGCCAGCTCCCTGAGCGAGATGCTGGTCAGCCTGGCCGATGCGTTCAAGAACGACAAGGGCGCGCTGGATGAGCAGATCGCCACGGCGTTCCTCACCGGTATCGTCGCGGCCACCGATCGCTTTAGTAACGACCGTACGTCGTCGAAGGTAATGACCATCGCCGCGCAGCTGATGTCTGCCGGCGCCAATCAGCAGTTGATCGCCTCAAAGCTCGAAGAAGCCCACGAAATCGGCGACACCAAGTCTTCGTCATCGGACAAGGGGAGCGGCGCGCCAAGCGCTAACTCTGACGGCACGACCGATCTCACCGAGGGCGAATCGACCAAGGTAAACCGCAAGCAGGCTAAGAGCGAACCTGCACCAGAACCCGAAGCACCTAAAAAGAAAGCGGACGACGGTTCGCTGACCATCTCACACGAAAAACAAGGCGATCTTGACGAAGTCAGCCGCCAAACCGAAGAAGAGCAGCGCGAAGCCGCCGCCAAGGCCGCCCAAGAAGAAATAGAAAAGCAGGCCAAAGCCGTTCCAAGCCAGCAGCAAGAAGCTGCCGCCCAAAAAGCCGAGGACAACCTCGCCAAGCAGCTCGAAACCGTCGCGCCGGCAGCCGCTGCGCCATCGGCTGCGACGCCATCTGTCGCCGACTTGCAAAAAGACCTTGCTGCCGCAGGGGCTGAAGTCGACAAAGCCGCCGAAGGGTCGCCGGTAGGATCAGCCGAGGTCAACCAATGGCAGGGGAGTGAACAGGCGCCAAGCATGGGCGGAACACTCAACGCTACCACCGAGCAGGCCGAGCAAGACAAGCGCCGTGCCCTCGAAGACGACCGCAACCATACCATCTTGACGCATGGCGGCGGCAACAATTACGTTGGTGACAGTTCGCCGATCTTCCAGTCGCCGCTCAACGCCGCTTCGCAGCCGCCAGAAGAGCAACCGATGGTCGACCCGTTCAAGGGTGAGACACCTGCGCCGACGCTTAATGCCGTGACCCCTGTATCTTTGCCGCCGATCCAGCCGCCAAGCCCCGAGCCAAGCCGCCCGGCGGAAACCTTAGCCGACATCGACCGTGAGAACCGCGCGCCTCACGAAGAAGCCCGCGCAGCCGTTGACGCCGCCTTTGGCGCGGTACCATTCAGCCCGACGGGCGCTCCGCAGCCAGAACAAATGCCAGCACCGGAGCAGCCGGCGGCTCCTCCTGCGGTACTGCCGCCAATGCCGCCGATGCCGGACTTTTCGACCTTGCCGCCGCTGCCGCCAGCAGCCGATGCCCAGGCGCCACAAACGTTTTCTGGCGCGCTGCCTCCGGATAAGCTCGAAGATGTCTTTGGCTCGACGCCAGCACCACAAAACCCGGCTCCTGCGCCGCAGTCAAACGATCCTGCGCAGTTCAAGATTCCTGGCCAGGGCTAGTCCTTGATCAAAAAGTAATTCAAACCGAGGTCCGCGCCTCGGTTTTTGATATGCGCTTCGCCGTCGCCGCGCTGTGAGTGGTGTGCGCGGACAATCTCGAGCAGCTGGTCGTGCAGGTGGCGGGCGTCGACGATTTCGTCAACTTCGTTTTCGCGCCGGCCGCGTTCCATGTAGATCCAGTTGGTGTTGTCGGTAGGCCAGTCGCGGTAGGGCAGGCAGTTCAGCAGTACGCGTTTGAAGCGCCTGTCGGTTTCTTTTAAGCGGTAAAATGCCAGGCAAGCGGCGCGGGCGGCCGCGATATGGTCGATGTGGCCAGTCAGGCCGTTCAGGTCAAAGGTAATAAATTCGATTTCGGCGTCGTCGGGTGCATTTTTGATGGCTTCGGCGACGATTTTTTCAATCCGCTGCGCAGCCTCGATCATAGTGACGTTATCGAGATGGCCGTCCCGGTATCCGAGGTAATGTGTGGTTTTTGCGCCGAGCAGACGGGCGCTTTTCTCCCACTCCTTCTGGCGGATGGCACCAAGGTCGGCGACGCTGTCGGGGTTGGTGCCGCCTTCGCCGCGGGTAAGCGTGATGAGGTGGAGTTCGGCGCCACCGTGGGTCTCATGTAGTAAAGTACCAGCCGGCCCGATCGCCTCGTCGTCCGGGTGGGCAAAAATGCCAAAAATAATCTTCATAAATTCAGTATAACGCACGAAGGGGGTGAGACCCGGTGCCGGCGGCGGGGAGCGTGTTGCTCCTCCCGGCCGCCGGCGAACCGGTGCTCACTCGCGGCTCACAGAAGCCTGTTGTAGTCGGTGGGCGAGATGCGGATCACCACCCGCTCGACGCCGTCCCGGAGGACGTCGCCCAGCAGCAGGTCGCCGCGGGGGTCGGTGACGAACCGCGGCGTGTGCTTGCAGGTGGTGATGCCGGCGAACTGGACCCGGCAGGGGTCCGGCTCGGCCAGCCGCTTCTTGCCGTAGGCCTTCACGCTGCCGCCATCGATGACGAGGGCCATCTGGGCGGGGAGCCCGCGGTCCTGCTGCCGTACGACGACCTTGTCTCCCGGAAGGGTGAGCGGGTGCGTCATGCCGGCGGAGACGAAGTCCACATGGAGGACTCGACCGTCTTTGGTGTCGGCGAACCCGATGAGCGTGAAGTGCGGCTCGGTGAACGCCGTGTCGTAGGCGAGGGGCGAGGTGTAGACGAAGGCCTTGTACGGCTTGCTGTCGTCCAGGCCCCTTGTGTGCGCGATGTCGGCCCGGCTGGTGCCGGGCTTGTCGTAGTCGTCCGTCACCAGCAGGGCGATGCCGTTGATCGCCGCGACGCCGATGACGCTGGCAACGATGACGGTGCGGATGGCACGCGGACGGTCGTGGCGGAGTGCCTTGTACAGCGCCACGCATGCCAGGGTCAGTGCGCCGTAGAGTACGGCGGCGACAATCCAGGTTCCCATTGCGGTTCTCTCTGTGAGTCGGGAGCGAACGGAGCTGATAGTACCATGATACTTACAAATACGCAAATGTCAGTTATAATGAAAAGCCTATGAACGACGAAGTGCTGCTTATCGACAAACCGGCGGACATGACCAGTTTTGGTGTCGTGGCGCGGATTCGCCGTGTACTTAGCCAGCAGGCGGGTAAAAAGATCAAGGTGGGGCACACCGGCACGCTCGACCCATTCGCGACCGGACTCATGATTTTGGTTACCGGCAAGGAATGTAAGAATGCCGGGCACTATACCAAGCTCGACAAGGTGTACGAGGCAACCTTTCGCCTGGGCGAAACCAGCACCACGGGCGATCCGGAGGGTGAAATTACCAAAACGTCAAATAAGGTACCAACCCGTGAAGAGGTAGAGGCTGCGCTTAAAAAATTCACGGGCGAGGTGCAGCAACGCCCACCGATCTTCAGTGCTATAAAAATAAACGGCCGCCGCGCGTATCATATGGCGAGAAACGGCGAAGAAGTCGAGATTCCGCTTCGCACCATTACTATTTATAGCCTGGAGCTACTCGACTACACCTACCCTGAGATCAAAATACGCACGCATGTCAGCAGCGGCACGTACATTCGCAGCCTCTGCGTCGACATCGGCGAAACCCTGGGGACGGGCGCGTATTGTACACATCTGCGGCGCATTTCAATTGGCAAGTGGTCGGTGTATGATGCTAAGTACCTGCAAGATTACGGGATAGAAAATTAGGAGGGGACATGGAAGTAGAACTGGTTCACGGCACTACAAAAGCAATCGTTGACCCGATGGGAGCGTACCTTACGAACTTGTCGGACGAGAACGGCGACCTGTTCTATCCTAGGCGTAATCTGACGACTTCGGACGGCGCGCTCAAGCTGCGCGGCGGCTGTCATGTATGCTTGCCAAACTTCGGCCCTGGCGGCGCGACCGACCAGCCTCAGCATGGCTTTGGCCGTACCAGCACGTGGGAGGTGACCGACAAAACCGAGAACGGCATTATTCTTACCCTTGCTGGGGGCGTTGGGGAATACAAGGACCTCGCTACGGTGCTGACCTACCAGCTGGCCGATAATATGATTTTGATGGGCTGCGAAGTGTCGAACAACGGCAAGGTGCCGCTACGTGTAGCGCCGGGTTTTCATCCGTACTTTTCGCTGACAGGCGAGAGTGAGGTCGAGATCGACGGACAGAAAGAGCTACTCGATGACCTCGCCGAGGCACAGTTTACCGAGGGCGAACGCCACGAACTAAAAACCGCCGCCCGCACGTTTACGATGAACTCAACCAATCTGCCGGTATGGGCCAAGTGGACCGACCAGCTCGGCAAATACGTGTGCGTCGAGCCGACCGTAGGCGGGTTTACGTTCCTTGAGGAGACACCAAAACCGGCTGAAATGCTTCAACCCGGCGAGTCAAAAACCTACAAGGTTTCAATAACCTGGGGTTAACCTGTTGAAAAGTCGCGCCTACTCTGGTACAATACGTTTTGATGATAACAGCAGATAACAAAGCCAAGGCACTCGCTTTGACACAGACACACAAGGACGACGTTGGGTCACCACAGGCTCAGGTCTCTGTTTTGACGTCTCGTATCAAGGAAATCACCGAGCACCTCAAGGCTAACAAGCACGACCACATGGCTCGCCGCGGACTTATCCAGATGGTAGGCCGCCGCAAAAAGTTGCTGAAGTACCTCGAACGCAAGAACTTCGAAGCCTACGAGGCAACCGTCGCCAAGCTAAAACTCCGCAAATAATCGCGGAGTTTTTTGATTCTTTAAATAAACATGGTATAGTTTACGTATGGTTTACCTAAACGCCCACCATCTGCATATTTCGCCGGAGCAAGTCGGGTAATTTTCTTATTGTCATATTTTACGCCGAACTTGTTTCGGCGTTTTTGTTTACTGATCTTAATTT
>DASTSD010000055.1:0-13160 GCA_035760845.1 Saccharimonadales bacterium (SeqCode)
GGCTACGAAATCGACGGCGACAAACTGATTATCTACACGCTCAACAACTTCTACAAAAAGAAGCTTGACGACGCGAAATACCGCGTCAACATCGCCATGTCGCTGGAGGCCGTGGGCGCTGGCGACCCCGAAATCGAGACGGTCGGCACCCCGCCGCCGCCAAAAGATAGCCTAGCTGCCGCAGTAGCTGCTATTATGGGAGGTGGAGAAGAGGTAAACGTAGACGTATAGTCTGCGAATAAAGAGTTATGCCAGCCAAAGAAGTCCCTGCCGGAAAAGTCCCGCCGCAAAACATAGATGCCGAAATGAGCTTGCTGGGAGCAGTCTTGATCGACGAGGAAACGCTCGCCGATATTTCAGAACACGTCACCCCAAAGGATTTTTATGACAAGCGCCACAAGACGGTCTACGGCGCCATGCTGCGCCTGTACGAGCGCCACAAGCCCGTCGACCTCCTGACCCTCACCGATGAACTCAAGAAAAAAGACGAGCTTGATGCCATTGGCGGCCAGAGCTACCTGACCGAGCTGACCAACTACGTACCGACGGCAGCCCACGCCGAGGCCTACGCCGAGATGGTCGCGCAAAAAGCCGTCCGCCGCCGCCTCATCAAGGCCAGCGCCGAAATCTCGGAGCTTGGTTTTAACGAAGACACCACCACCCAGGAACTGCTCGAAAAGGCCGAGGCCGAGCTGTTTAGCGTCAGCGACCAGTCGCTCAAGCAGGACCTCACGAGCATTGAACAGATCCTAACCGACAGCTTTGACCGCATGGAGGAGCTCCACCGCAACAAAGGGGCGCTACGCGGCGTGCGTACCGGCTGGCGCGACCTCGACAACATGACCGCCGGCTTGCAGCGCAGCGACCTTATCATTCTGGCAGCCCGCCCGGCCATGGGTAAGACCACGCTCGTCACCAACCTGGCGTATAACGTCGCGACCGTCGCCAAGCAATCCGTATTGTTCTTCAGCCTCGAGATGAGCAAGGAGCAGCTTGTCGACCGTATGCTGGCCGACGCCAGCGGTGTCGATGCCTGGAACATTCGTACCGGTAACCTCAGCGACGAGGACTTTAGCAAGCTGAGTGAAGCCATGGGCGAGATGGCCGAAGCGCCGATTTACCTCGACGATACGCCAGGCCTCAGTGTGCTCGAAATGCGCACCAAAGCCCGTCGCGCCGCCCACGATGCGCCGCTCGGCCTTATTATCGTGGACTACCTCCAGCTGATGCAGGGAAGCGGTAAAGATAACGGCAACCGCGTGCAAGAGGTGAGTGAGATTTCGCGTGGCCTCAAGCTGATTGCCCGCGAACTGAACGTCCCCGTCATCGCACTGAGCCAGCTGAGCCGTTCCGTCGAAAACCGCAGCCCGCAAATTCCGCAGCTGGCCGACCTGCGCGAATCGGGATCGATCGAGCAGGACGCCGACATCGTCATGTTTATTTACCGCGAGGCCTACTACAACCCAGAGACGGAACGCGAGAACATCACCGACCTGATCATCGCCAAGCACCGTAACGGACCGGTCGGCAAGGTAGAGCTGTACTTCCACCCAGAACGGCTGCGCTTCATGTCGCTCGACAAAAAACACGAATAACCAGACGTGCTATAATCGTAAGTAATTTATGGCAAAACAAATGACAGACTACTTGTTATACCGGCAGCGCTACCTTATCGGGTACACGCTCATCGGGCTGACGGTAATCGGGCTGCTTATTACGGCCGGGCTGTTCATTCCTGGCGGCCTTAGCCAAACAGAAATGAACTCGGTCGTGACCGGCCATGCCGTTTCGCTGTCACTTGCCGATTTCAGGCCTGAGTGGATCATCGACTTGCCGTACCACTTGCTCCAACGAGCCTCTATCGCGCTGTTCGGCGTCAATAATTTTGGCATTAAGTTCCCGTCGCTCCTGCTCGGCGCACTCTCCGTATTCGGCGTATTCTTGCTGCTTCGGCTATGGTTTAGGCGCAATGTCGCCGTGCTCACGGCCATCATCGTCATTACGACAGGGCAGTTCCTTTTCGTCGCCCAAAACGGTACGCCAAGCATCGTGTATATCTTTTGGTCGGTATGGCTGCTGGTGTGCGCCATGATGATTTCCCGGCGGGCAAAACACACCATTTACTGGAAGATGGCGCTTTTTGCTATCGCCGCGCTCAGCCTTTACACGCCGCTCAGTCCGTATATCCTTTTAGCCCTGGCCAGCGCTATCGTTTTACACCCGCATCTTAGGTACCTTATCCGTCGCTTGTCCAAGGTTAAGATTGCAGTAGGATTTTTTGTCGCGCTTATTCTTATCACGCCGCTGGCCTATGCCATCATTCGCCAGCCGTCAATCGGCCTGACGCTCCTAGGTATTCCGAGCGAACAGCCCGACCTTAAAGAGAATATCCTCCAGCTGCTGCGCCAGTACCTCGACTTCGTGTCGCCAAGCAGCGGCATCATCATGACGCCGATTTACAGCCTGGGCACCGTTATTCTTATCGCGCTTGGCGTCATTCAGCTCGTCACCACCAAGTACACGGCCCGCAGCTATGTCATTACGGCATGGATCGTTCTGCTTGCGCCGGTGCTGTTGATTAATCCGGGCTACGTCAGCATCACTTTTGTTCCGGTCATGCTACTAATCGCAATGGGCATCAGCATGCTGCTTACCAACTGGTACCGGCTTTTCCCACGCAACCCATACGCTCGTTTCGCCGGGCTTTTGCCGCTGACTATCCTAATTGCCGGGTTGGTGCTTTCGGGCGTGGGCCGCTACATGTACGGCTACATGTACGACCCGAGGATCGCCGGCAACTTCACCCATGATTTGCAGATGCTTAATGATCAGCTCGCCGCGCCGGACCGCGGTACCACGACCATACTGACATCGCCAAGCGAACTGCCGTTTTATAGTATCGTCGCCGGCCGCGACAGCGACGTAACGGCGACTGCCGACGCCTCGGAGGCGCACAAGTCTGGCGCACAAACGCTCATCGTCACGCACGCCGCGCACAAAACCGGCGATACGGCTCAGCCGTACCGTATTGTCACGGACAATATTTCCAAGGACGCCGACCGGCTTTACATCTATAAAACAGCCGTGAAATAACGTATACTAGGTAAGTAATTCAAGAGGAGAGACATACCATGGCATTTGACCAAATGAAGATGCTGAACCAGCTGCGCAAGGCGCAAAAAGACCTGGCGAAAGAAATCATCGAAGTAGAAGCCGGTGACGGCGCTGTCGTCGTACAGATCAACGGCGAGCTGAAGATCAAGAGCGTTAAGATCGACCCGGCACAGGTAGACCTTGACGACATTTCTGAGCTCGAACACTGGATCGAGATCGCTGTTCGCGACGGCCTGGCAAAGGCACAAGAAGTTGCCGCCGAAAAGATGAAGCCGCTCATGGGCGGCCTGGGCAACCTCGGGCTGTAGGAGCTAGCGTTGGCTCAGATCCTTCCTGCAGCGCTCGTCAGGGCGATTGAAGAGCTCGGCCGCTTGCCGGGCGTTGGTGCGCGTACCGCCGAACGCTACGCGTACTTTTTGCTGCGCGGCGACACCCACACTGCCGACAAACTCGCGGCCAGCATCGCCGAGCTTCATAGCGGGGTAAAAACCTGCCCGGTTACTTTCGCCCTGATCGACGTGCATGAAGATGTTTCACCACTCTACACCGACAGCAGCCGCAACAAGCAGCTGATCGCCGTCGTCGAGGAGCCGCTCGATATCGTCGCTTTGGAGCGAACTGGGCAGTACCATGGCACCTACCACGTACTGGGCGGCGCTATCTCGCCGATCGACGGCATCGGCCCCGAGCAACTGCACATTCCCGAGCTGCTGAAACGCATCCAAGATGACAACGTCGAGGAAATCATCATCGCCACCAACGCCAGCGTCGAGGGCGAATCGACGGCGCTCTTTTTGCAGCGTCACATTCAGGATGCCGGCAGCGGTGTCAAACTCAGCCGTCTCGCCCGCGGCATTCCTGTTGGCGTCGACCTTGAGTACGCCGACCAAATCACACTAACGCACGCGCTCGAAGGGCGGAGGATGCTCTAAATGTACGAAAAAGCAATCGAACTTATCACCAGCGCACAAAAAATCGTCGTCATCCAGGGCGAAAATCCCGACGGCGACAGCCTGGGAAGCAGCCTGGCGCTCGAGGAAATCCTGGGTGATCTTGGCAAGAACATCGCGCTCTACTGCGCCACCGACGTGCCAAAATACATGCGCTACATTAAGGGCTGGGACAGGGTAGAACCAAACTTTCCGACCGACGCCGACCTTGCGATTATTGTCGACACTAGCGCCGACGTACTGGTCGGCAAGGCGCTCGAAGTGCCGGGCGTCCGTGCATTCCTAGAATCACACCCCGTGCTCGTGATCGACCACCATACTACCGATTCAAACCTCAGCTTTCCGCACACCATGCTGGCAGGCGAAGCCGTCGCTACCAGCGAAATCATTTATGGCTTGTCGCAAGCTGCCGGCTGGACTATCAATCCACAAGCCTCCGAGCACATGCTAATTGCTATTATGTCCGACAGCCTGGGCCTCACCACGCCGAATGTCACGCCGAACAGCTTTTTTGTAGCCGGCAAACTGACCGAACTTGGCGCAAGCAACGCCGTGATCGAAGAGCGCCGCCGTGAATTCATGAAAAAATCGCCCGAAATCCTCGCATACAAGGGCGAGCTTATCGGCCGTATCGAATACTACCTCGACGGCAAACTCGCGCTCATCCATATCCCGTGGGAGGACATCCAAAAATACAGCGACCAGTACAACCCGAGCGTTCTCGTACTTGACGAGATGCGTCTGGTCGAAGGCGTCGAGATCGGTGTCGCCATCAAGACCTACCCCGACGGCAAGGCCACCGGCAAACTACGCAGCAACCTGCCGATCTCCGAGGAAATCGCCGGCTACTTTGGCGGCGGTGGCCACAAATACGCCGCTGGTTTTCGCGTTTACGAAGAGTACGATAAAATCGTAGAAGAGCTCATAACAGCAACCGAAAAGGCGATCACTCACTATGAAGCGTAACTTCACCAAGTCCTGTACCTGCGGCGCTTAGCCTAGGCCTAAGCGTCTTTTCGCCGTACCAACAATAAGCAGGAACCAAACGATGACTCTCAAATTTCACAATACGCTCACCAAAAAAACCGATGATTTTACCCCAATTACTGAAGGTAAGGTCACACTGTATACCTGCGGCCCAACCGTGTATGACCGCCTGCATGTCGGTAACTGGGCGGCGTATATTTACTGGGACACGCTGGTTCGTACGCTGATCGCGAACGGCTACAGCGTCGAGCGCGTCATGAATATTACTGACGTAGGCCACCTTGTCAGTGACGCCGACGAAGGTGAGGACAAGCTCGAAAAGGGCGCCAAGCGTGAAGGCAAGACCGCCTGGGACATCGCGGAGTTTTACGCCGAGGACTTTTTGGCCGGCATGGAAAAGATGGGACTTATCATGCCCGAGCACGTCGTACGCGCCACCGAATTCATTCCACAGCAGCTCGACCTCGTGCGCAAGCTTAAGGAAAAGGGCTACACCTACCAAATCGACGACGGCATCTATTTTGACACCAGCAAATTCCCGACATACGCCGACTTTGCCGGCCTCGACCTAGAAGCGCAAAAAGCCGGCGCCCGCGTGGCATTCAACGCCGAAAAGCGTAACCCCAGCGACTTTGCCCTCTGGAAGTTCACGCCGAGCGGCGAAAAGCGCGATATGGAGTGGGAGACTCCAGCAGACCTCCTGGAAGTATCGAATTCAAGCACCGGACAGGTAATGGGTTTTCCAGGCTGGCACCTCGAGTGCTCGGCCATGGCCATGAGCATCCTGGGGCAGACCATCGACATCCATACTGGTGGCATCGACCACATTCCAGTGCACCACACTAACGAGATCGCCCAAAGCGAAGCCGTTAGCGGCCAGCCGTTCGCGCACTATTGGCTGCACAACAACCACCTCAAGGTCGACGGCACCAAAATCAGCAAGAGCCTCGGCAACGGCTTTACGCTGCAGGACCTCGCTGAAAAAGGCTTTTCGCCGCTCGACTACCGCATGTTCGTGCTGCAGGGCCAGTACAGCAACGAGGGCAACTTTACGTTCGAAAACCTTGCCGGCGCCCGCAACCGCCTTCATCACTGGCGCAACGTCGCGGCGCTCCGCCACCAGGCCCACGACACCCTCAAGCAGGACAAAGCCAAAGAAACCGACCCGTCGCTCGCCGTCACCGGCTTGATCAAGGAAGCACTGAGCGACGACCTCAACACGCCGGAGGCCCTGCGCGTCGTTGACGAAGCGTTCTCGCATCTTGAATCACACAGCCCCGACCGCATCGACCGCCATGCGCTCATGCACCTACTAGAGGCCATCGATGAGCTCCTCGGCTTACAGCTCCTTGCCACCACGCCGGATATCGACGATGATACCAAACAGCTGATAGTGCGCCGTGAACGTGCCCGCGACGAGAAAGACTGGCAAACCTCCGACGAGCTTCGAGACGAGCTGAAGCAAAAAGGCCTCGTCGTCCGCGATACGAGCGACGGCACCCTTTGGGAATACGCGTAGCCTCCAGCTACGTACCAAGTTGCTTTATTTAACTACTTATGCTATAATATATTTACTCAAACGTCAGTGTGAGTCTGAAACGGCAGATCCGTAATCGTACCCGAGAGGAATGGCAAATGCCGCTCGTCGACGTCACGCTCAGCCCGCACTTCCGCTTCAAGAAGATCGGTGGCAGCACCATCATCAGCACCGACCAGCTGGTTCGGCGCACGCTGGGGCCGGAGCTGCCTGCGCTCTTCGCGAACAACAGCGACGCGTTCGGCATGGGCGACACGCCCGAGTCGGGCGTCCAGGTGCAGTTCCACCGCTACGGCGATGACGACATCAACACCGCCGACATCTGGATCAAAGTTCAGCTGAGCGAGGAGCCTCCCGATCACAACGAGCGAGTGCGCATCCGTAACGCCATGTTCGGCGCCATCGCCGACATGATCCACACCCACGACCTCATCATGCCCGACAGCTTCGTACTGGACGTACTCTGGGGTCCGACGAGTGGGTGCGGCAGCGTCAAGGGGACATTCATCGAGTGGTAGAACCACTCCGGTACGCAATACACCCTCATGAGAGGAGGACGCCCCATCCCGGGAGCCCCTCGACTGAGGGTGCTTCCATATCCCCGTACATGGTGTGATATCATAAGGCTACCGTTCGTACGGCAGTAGGAGGCAATCATGCCCAAGGGAGGTAAGCGGCGAGCCCGGCAGCAGCAGCGCACCGGACACGTCGA
Organism: Saccharimonadales bacterium (SeqCode); assembly: GCA_035760845.1. Taxonomy (GTDB): domain Bacteria; phylum Patescibacteriota; class Saccharimonadia; order Saccharimonadales; family Saccharimonadaceae; genus CAMLKC01. Next base: position 7,301 of record DASTSD010000055.1, read on the forward strand.
CAGGTATGCCAACCTGGCAGCCCGGTCGCAGGCAGAACGTGAGGCGTTCAACGCCCGGTGGGAGCGCGAGCACCCGCCGACCGACAGCACGGCAGAACCCACGGACACCACGGAAGACGAGGAGGCCGAGTAGGTGCCGCCATTCACGCAGTACGAACATGCCCCGCCAGATTACTCCGGCGGGGCATCGTTCCTTTACTAAGGCGAGCTACACTTCGCTTTTTATTTTGCTCACGATTTTCTTAAGTGGGCGTTCGCTCTTTTTGCGATTTTCGCGGGCGCGGGCAAGGTATTCTTCAAGCAGCACCTTAAGGCAGCCGGCAATCGGAATCGAGATAATACCACCCGCCAGGCCGAACACGTACAAACCGATCGTTACCGAGGCAAGCACCGTAAGAGCAGACAGCTCGAGCCGCTTGGACTGGATAGTCGGCGAGATAAAGTTGTTTTCAATCTGCTGGTACACAATAAAGTACACCGCGAAAATAATACCCGCCGAAAGATTATTAAGCACAAGCAGCAGCGAAATAATGATGCCCGCGATCGTCGCGCCGAACATCGGGATGAGCGACAAGGTAAAGGCAATGGCTACCGTCGGCAGCGCCAAATTGCTCGGCACGCCCGGAATGAACAAACTCAGGATGAACACCGTCAGACCGGCAAGCGTCGCGCCGATACCCGACACCGTCAGCTGGCCGGTAACGTACCCCGTCACCACCGTATACATACGGTGCACGAGGTTGCGGTGGCGCTCCATGCGCTCCTCGTCGTTATATACGCCCCAAAGGCGCTGTAGCCACATAGGCCCCTCGACAAGCATCAGGAAGGTGAGGACTAACACCAGTAAGCTCGAGGCGAACGTTGACGCTACCGAACCCACGCCCGAAAGCAGGTTCGCGCCGATGCTCGACGCCCACCGGGTACTGTTGTCTTTGACCGATTGCACGATGTTATCGACTTGTGGCTCCAGGTGGTACTTTTCGACCACGCCACTAAGGCCCTGCCACTGGGTAGTGACACCGTCAACAAGCCCTGGGACGGTCTCACTGAACTTGGCCGTTTGCTGCACGATAGGCGGCACGATCAAAAAAGCAAAAACTCCCAGCACCGCAAGTACCAGTACGTACGCAATCGCTGTCCCGCCGACACGGCTTTTACCCGGCAGGTGAGTGGCCAGGTAGGTGACCGGCGCATTAAGCGCCAGTGCCAAGAAAAAGGCGATACCAAGTAGTATAAGCGCAGTGCGGGCACTGTAAACCGCCAGAATAGCAAATGCAAAACCAATCACCACCAGCCAGAACCGCACGAAAGTTTTTGTGTCGATCTCAATTCGTGTCTTCATAAGACGCATTATAGCATCTTTTACTACGCTATTTTACCAAGGAGGTGTTTTGCCCGCAGCCATTCTGCACGGCGCTAAGTTTAGGTATACTAAAAGCAGGAGAACAACACATGCCAACATTTTCTTTTGATATCGTGTCGGAATACGACAAAGCAGAGATGAACAATATTTTCGCCGGAACCGAGCGCGAGATCGGCAACCGGTACGACTTTAAGGGCACGCCAGCAGCCATCGAGTGGCTGAACGGCGACAAAACGGGCTTCAAGATCATCGGCGCCAACCAGTGGCAGTGCGACGCCATCCTCGATGTCGTCCGTAAAAAACTCGCCGCCCGCGAGCAAAGCGCCAAGGTGCTCGACCTTTCCAAGGCCCCGGTCGAAAGCAACCTCAAGACGACCTGGGAAATCCCGTTCAAACAGGGCCTTTCGCAGGACAACGCCAAAAAGATCACCAAGCAGCTCCGCGACGAAGCGCCCAAGGCAAAAGCCCAGATACAGGGCGACGCCGTACGCGTGACCAGCTCCAGCAAAGATGAGCTCCAAAAGGTCATCTCGCTGCTTAAAGCCGCCGACTACGATTTTCCGCTGCAGTTCATCAACTACCGTTAGCGTGATAAAATAGACTATATGACTGATTCACATTCTCTTGTTTCCGTCGACCATTTTCGGATGGATTTCGACAAGACCACTGTTATAAAAGACCTCTCGTTCGATGTCCGAAAGGGCGAGACCTTCGGCTTTCTCGGCAGCAACGGCTCAGGTAAGACCACGACCATCCGCGCACTGCTTGGCATTTACCAGCCGACAGGCGGCACGCTGACTATCGAGGGCAAACCGTACGAAGTCGATGGTCCCGTGCGCCTCGGCTACCTGCCCGAGGAACGAGGCCTCTACAAAAAAGAAACCGTCCTCGACACCATGACGTACTTTGGCCAGCTCAAGGGCATGCCTCGCCGCGACGCCAAACAGTGGTCGCTCGACTACCTAAAGCGCGTCGAACTAGCCGAAAAGGCGACCATACGCCTCGACAAACTCTCGGGCGGACAGCAGCAAAAAGTCCAGCTGGGCATTGCCGTCATGAACGAACCCGACCTGCTGATCTTGGACGAGCCGACCAAAGGGTTTGACCCCGTTAACCGGCGCCTGCTCATGGATATCATCGAGGAACACCAGCAAAAGGGCGCGACGGTAATCTTCGTGACCCACCAAATGGAAGAGGTCGAACGCCTCTGTGACCGGATTTTGCTGCTAAAAGATGGCCGCAGCCGCTTATACGGCACCATCAACGAAGTAAAAGAGGAATTCGGCGGCAAAGTCATCGAGATCGTCTCGAACGACACCGTACCCGAGAACGACAAGCTCTACACCATCAAGCGAAAAGAAGGCAAGGTAGTCACGCTCGAACCCAAGGGCGATATCTTCGCCATCCAGCGTTCGCTCACAACCGCCGGCGTCGCGTGCGAACGGTTCGAACTGAAGCGCCCATCGCTCGACGATATTTTTGTTAGTATTTACGGCCACGGCACGAAGGAGGAAAAATAATGCACAACCTAGGTACCGTCGTCCGTTTCGAAATCGTACGCACGCTTAAAAAACGCAGCTTTTGGATTGCCGCCCTGGCCGTCCCGGCTATCGTAGCGGCTATCGGCGCGATCATTTACTTCTCGAACAAAACCACCAGTACTGAAAGCGAAAACCTGGCAAACGAGCACTACTCGCTGGCCGTGACCGATGATTCACGCCTGATTTCGCCGATGCTTCTAAAGGCCGTCGGCGCCAAACCCGTCACCGACAAAGCCGCCGGAGTAGAAGCCGCGCGCACCGGCAAGATCGACGCCTACTTTTACTACCCAGCCGACGTCAGCAAGCAAACCGTCGAAATCTACGGCAAGGAAGTGGGTATTTTCAAGAACAACCGCTACCAAGAACTAGCCAACCAGTTGCTTGTCCAGTCGGCCGCAGCCCGGACCGATCCAAGCCTGCGTTTGATCCTGCAAGACGACGTCAAGTTCCACGCGACGACATACAGCAATGGCGAAGTGGACAAGGGATTCCTGAAACTCATCGCCCCGGGTGTCTTCCTGGTACTGTTTTACTTCATGATCGCGACGTTCGGTAGCCAGATTCTCACCAGTGTCACCGAGGAAAAAGAAAACCGCGTCATCGAAATGATTCTCGCGACCATCAAGCCGACAACGCTGCTCGTAGGCAAGCTGCTTTCGCTCATCGTCCTGGCGTTTATCCAGCTGCTCGTCATCTTGATTCCGATCGTTGCAGGCTACCTGATTTTCAAAGACCAGCTTTCGCTGCCTTCGCTCGATCTGTCGTCACTACCACTTGACCCACTGGCGATCAGCCTTGGCGCAGCCATTTTCGTCGTCAGCTACCTCATGTACACCGGCATCCTCATGACACTGGGCGCCGCCATGCCAACAGCAAAAGAGGCCGGCGGATTCTTCGGCGCGGTCATGGCGCTAACATTCGGGCCACTGTACGCCGCACCGCTGTTTATTTCGGCCCCACACTCCATCATCGTGCAGATCCTTAGCTACTTTCCGCTCACGGCGCCAATCCCACTACTGCTCCGTAATGCCGTAGGCAACCTCGAGCTGGTTCCGGCGCTCATTTCACTCGCACTGCTCATCGGCACGACAATCCTGGCCATTGCCATCGGCGTGCGTATTTTCCGCTTTGGCGCGCTCGAATACAGCCGCAAGCTCAGCATGCGTGAAGTCTTAAAACGAAAGTCGTAGGCGCCAAGGCCTACGACATCGTTGCGATAAACGCCAACAACACGAGGGTCACAACCGCGGTCGTCGCGACCGCCAGCGCCATTTTATTGGGCTCGAATGCTTCGTTCTTGTTTGTTTTCTTAGCCGTTTTCTTGGTCATACGTCCAGTGTACCGCACAGGCCACCGGGCGACAATAAGCAGTTTGACTCTATCTGCTAGAAAATGTATAGTATATGTTATGAATACAACAGCGGAACGTGTGGGCTGCGTTCAGGCAGCAACGGATATCATCGGCGACAAATGGACGCCGCTACTGCTTCGGTTCTTCCTTAACGAAGAGACCGTTCGCTTTTGCCAGCTGCAGGACATGGCCGGCGGTATCAACCCGCGTACGCTTTCTGCCCGCCTAACTTCACTCGAGCAATCGGGCATCATCCGCAAGCTGCCGTCTGGCGGCAATCGCTGCGAGTACCAACTGACCGAAAAAGGGCAGGGGCTCCTGCCGATCCTGCGCGACATGCAGGCCTGGGGTGAAAAGTACGCGCCCGACGCCGCTTAAGATTCGTTTCAGCAAAAATAGCTATAGTACTACAGTCATGAGAATTTTACTGATTGAAGACGAACACAAGATTGCCCGCGCCCTGAAAAAAGCTCTCGAACAAGAAAGCTACGCTGTTGACGTTGCCTATGACGGCGACGAAGGCTACGCCATGGCCACCACCGAACCTTACGATGTCGCGATCATCGACCGCATGCTGCCCGGTGAATACGATGGCATCGGCATCATAAAAGCCATGCGCGAGGCAAAAATCCACACGCCAGTGCTTATCCTTACGGCTATCGGCGGCATCAAGGACCGAGCTGAAGGCCTCGATAGCGGCGCCGACGATTACCTCGTAAAACCGTTTGCCCTTGAAGAGCTGCTCGCCCGCGTGCGCGCGCTCCTGCGCCGCCCTAAAGAGCAGCAGCCGACCATCCTCCGTGCCGGCGACCTCACGCTCGACACCGTCACGTACGAAGTCAAACGTAGCGGCACTATCATCCAGCTGACCGGCAAAGAATTCGCCCTGCTCGAATACCTGCTCCGAAACCAAGGCCGGCCGCTGCCAAAAGAACTCATCATCGCGCACGTGTGGGACTACGACGCCGATATCCTGCCAAACACCGTCGAGGTTTACATAAAGTACCTCCGTGCCAAGGTCGACCAACCGTTTGACAAGCCGCTCATCCACACCGTCCGCGGGTTCGGTTATAAATTACAGGACATGGGCTAGCAGTGTTTAAGTCTGCCACGCTCAAACTGACAGCTTGGTACCTTGGCATCCTTATTGCCATCAGCCTGCTGTTTAGCGTGGTAATTTATTCGATCGCATCGTCCGAGGTGGGGAACCGTATCGGCTATTTCCAGTCGGCGCCGCAGTTTAGCTTTGATATCAACAATCGTACGTTTACCGCCTACCGCGATACCCAGGTGCACGAGGCTGAGGCCAACCTCATCACCTCGCTCGTCATTACCAACATTTGTATATGGATAGCCGGCGGTATCGGCAGCTATTATTTGGCGCGCCGCACGCTCGAGCCGATCGAAGAAGCCCATGAGGCCCAGTCACGCTTTACCAGCGACGCCAGCCACGAGCTGCGCACGCCGCTTGCCAGCATGAAAGCCGAGATCGAGGTTGCCCTGCGCGACTCCAACCTTTCTAAACAAGAGATGCTTGAGCTGCTCGAAAGCAACCTCGAAGAGGTCAACAAACTCTCCGACCTTTCGCACATGCTACTGCAGCTC
>DASTSD010000056.1:0-3954 GCA_035760845.1 Saccharimonadales bacterium (SeqCode)
GGACTTTTCGGCGATGATTTTCTTGCCGTTATATTCAATCTCGAGGCGCGTGCCGTCCGGAATGCCGCCGAGCGCCTTGCCCATGTCGAGCTCTGCGATGGCAGGAGTTCCAGTCATGTGGTTACCGTGGTTACCAAGGTCGTTACCGCCGTTATCGGCGAGGTCTTCGACCCACTTGCCACCGGACTGTTTGCCGCCGAAGACACTTGCGCCAACAACCATTCCAGAGGCCGGAATGTTGCCGACGGCAATGTACTTGGGCGAATTGCTTTGTTCGGCAGGCTGATCGTCGGGTGCGTCCATGGCATCGACGGTGCCATTGTCGATCGTGTACAAGTAGAACATCTTGCGTTCGGTCGTCTTGTTTTTCTCGTTGTCGTAACAGGTTTCGTCGAGCTGGGTTTCTTCGTCGCCAAGGTCGGTGATTTGTTTGTTGCCCGAGTCGGTCACGCAGGTGCTCAGGAACTTCTCGTACTCACCTTTAGGGTTGCCGTCTTCGTCGATCTGCCCATGGTCGAGCATCCATGACGTAACCTTATCGTCGGGGTCGGCATTCTGTAACATGTCTATGTCATTAAAGCCCATGACAACGTTACAGAACGGGCTGGCGGCGAGATTCTTGTCGTTGAGGTAGTCGTCGTCGCAGTAGTCGGTGTCTTTGGCGAGGGCTTTGCCGCCAAGCAGGCTTGGCAAATTAAGCGAGGAGAATATCGCCCCTGGCATCGACAGTAGGCTGCTGTGGGTGACCCTTGAAGCAAAGGTGTAGAATGTCGACGCAAGCGCGTTACTTGCCGAGTATGGATCCATAACATCGAACGGATCACTCTGTGCACGCATGTCGGCGACGTATCGGTCGGTCGAGGCGGTGTTGAAATCGTTGAAAGCGCCAACCTCATCTTTGCTTAGCGGCATGAGCGCGCGCTCCTGGGCGGTGGCTTGGTTGGTCGCGTCAAATCCGTTGGCCATGGTGTCCATAGCGGCCGCGCCGTCGTCGACCGGAGCGTCAGTACCCGAGAGCATACGTGCTAGGTATGGGATGGCGTATTTTTGTAGGAGGAAGCCGGCCAAGAACATGCCGCCCGCACTTGCTGCTATCTTCAAGAATTCCTTCGTGGCGGTTTTGGCCGCTTGTTTTAGGGCGTCTTTGGATATTTTCTCGGCGGCGGCTTTGACAATCTTCTCGACGGCTTCGTCGATGATCTTTTTAGCGGCCGCTTTGGCGCCGACTGTCAGGGCGCCGGTTACGGCTTTGGTCAGCTGACCACCTCCCGGAATGAAGCTTGTCAGAGCAAGTGCTCCCTGGACGAACGGGTTGGTGAGGACGCGGCAGCCGGTCGAAACGGTGTGCTTTCCGAGCGTGTCGTTGACCCAGCGCAGCGCGGCAGCCAGCACGATTACGACGCCGCTACCCATGGCGCTCGAACCGACAGGTTTATCAGGAACGGTGCCGTATTCAGGGTATTGATATCCTACCGAATCACCGAAACTGTCGCCATATTGGTCGGTCTTTTGCAGGATATTCATAGCTTGTTCGGCATCGTTGGCATCTGCCTCGCCGGCTTTGATTTTGTCGGCGGTCGATAGGAACTGAGCCGCGTAACGCATGGCGTTCGCCAGTGCTATGACTTTTGCAGTGAGGACGAGTGCACTGGTGAATTGATACGTGGTACAGAGGCCAACCAAGAAGTCTGCTGGGTTCAGGAAGCCCAGGGCCTTTTTAACTGGAGACGATGACGGTTGGCTGTCTGGCATGACTGCGGCACCGGCCGGATCGGTCGGGATGGCTTCGATCAATTCACCCGAGGCCGCCTTTTCCTTTAGCTCGTCGGCCGTTTTGTTGATAGCTTCGGTGTTATCGCCAAAGTCAACTTTCTGGCCTTTTTCTTTCTCCTCATTACCCTCTTCGTCTTTAGTGGTGCCTTGGTTATCTTGGGCCTGGGCGGAATAGGATTCCCCGCTGGTGGCCGCGTAGAGTTTTTTGCGGGCATCCTTTTCGTCACCATCGCCCCATTCGGGGTTGGTGGTTAGCTTTTTCTTGGCACGGATATCCTTGGATATCTTATCGTTCCACGAGAGGTAGCGCGGCGCAAATACACTCCTCCCTAGGCTTCGTACGCCCGGGTTGGTTCGCATGGCGGTGCGGAATTCGCTGGCTTTAACTCTTGTTTTGGTGCCATCATCGTTGGTGATAACGAGCGTTACCCCACCGGTGTAACGTCCCAGCTTGTTTCGTTTAAGCGGTTTGCCGTCTTTGTCGAGAATATCGGCACCCTGGATACGCAGCCGCTCCATTTGACGGTTAGTCATGCCGCTAAAACGACAGCGGACCTTGATTTTACAGCTGGCATTGGTTGCGAACATGCGCTTGCTCATAATGAGGATCGAGCGCTCCTCGACGACCGAAGACATCGTGTCGAATTTATTGACGAGGATTTCCTTGATGTGGATCAACGCACCGGCAGGGCTAAGAAGGCCGCCGCCGATCAGGCCGCCACCGCCAACGAGCGCAACTATAGCGCCCATCGGACCCTTCTTTTTGGCCTGCTGCCAAAAAGTCGTCGGCTTTTTCTTGTCACCGTTCTCACCGCCGCCTTTGGAGACATTTGTCGTCCAGCCGGAACCCTCCTCTTCTTGTTGGCGGGTCTGGTCGATGTTTTGGGTCGTGTCGCCGCCCTGTTGGCTGCTGGTAGCTCCGCCCGTATCCGATGAAGTGTCAGCAGAATCCTGGCCGGCGTCCTGCTCTTGGCGGTAAAGATCGCGCGCATTATCAGAGTAAGGATCGAGCCGTTCGTCCTGCTGCGCGTCGTTCTTGTAGTCTACCTTCGCCATTGATTGCCTCTATTATATGCTAAATTTCACCGGGGTTGATATATCCTGGCGACGGTGGGGCCTGTTGTTGGCCTGTCGGCTGGATTTGGGCTGACGGCGCATTCGCTGCGGCTGCCGGGTTGGTAGTAATAAGTTGTTGCTCGGTGTCACTTGCCACGATCTGAATATGTACGTGGTTTTGGCCGGCAAAGAACAGGCCCTGACCTACCGGGAAGTTGGCGAGGCGTTTTCGCTCTTCCTCGGTTAGTTTGAACACATCCGAAAGCACGTCGACGGCGCTTGACGACTGCTTAAGGAGTAGCTGCATCGACGAGTTGGCCACGATCGCGCGGCCCATCTTACTGCCCATGAAGTCCTCGACGTCCTGGGTAATGGTCGTAAGGCCAAGGTAGTACTTGCGGGCGCGTTTGGCGAGGCTGAACAAGAAGTTCGCCGAGTCGTCATATTTCATAAGCTGCCACGCCTCGTCCACGATCAGCATACGCTTGCGCTGATCGCTGCGGGTAATGTTCCAAATGTGGCTCAGGACGATGTACATTGCTACCGGGCGTAGCTCATCCTCGAGGTCGCGGATGTTAAAGACGACCATGTGGTTGTTGATATCGATGTTGGACTGCTGACTGAAGATACCAGCAAACGTACCTGTCGTGTATTTGCGCAGGCGCTGCGCGAGTGCCGGGCCAGTGCCGCCCATGTGAAGCAGCGTGTCGTAGAGGTCGCTGATCGTTGGCGGCTGCGAGTTGTGCGTCAACGGGTCGCTGGTAATACCGGCACGGGCATACGTGTCAATCAGACCTTGGTCAAGGTCGGCTTCTTCGGCTGGCGTCAGGGCTGACATCATCTGTCCCATGGCGGTCGCCTGGCTGCCGCCGAGCATGAGGCGGAACAAGCCATGGAGTGTTACGAGGTTCGCTCGAAGAGCGTCATCGGCTTCTTCGCTGTCAATCACGCGTGGCAGGTCGAAGGGATTAATACGCGTGTCGGCATTGAGGCTGAGGCGAATATAGCTACCGCCAACGGCGTCGCTGAGTTTTTGGTACTCGTTTTCCGGGTCGATGATAAGGATATCGGCACCGACCATCATGCTGCGCAGCGCCTCGAGCTTCACGGTAAACGACTTACCAG
>DASTSD010000057.1:0-2193 GCA_035760845.1 Saccharimonadales bacterium (SeqCode)
GCCAAGCTCCGCATGCAGGCGATCGTCGGTACGTTCAAGCAGTTCAACAGCACCAACCTCAACGGCTTCCGCATGACTGGCGGCAGTTTCAAAAAAGAAGACCTGGCTAAATACAAGGCCCGGCTTTTCATTGACCGCGGATTTATTCTCAACATCGAAGAGCTCGCCTCGGTCTTCCACCTCCCGCACACCAACGTCGAGACGCCGAATATCGTCTGGGCAAGCAGCAAAACCGCCGAACCGCCAGCCAAGCTGCCGGTCATCACCGGTAACGACGCTATCGACGAAAACATCAGCGCCTTTGGCCTTACCAACTTCCGCGGCATCAATCACCAGTTCGGCATGCTGCGCTACGACCGCTCACGTCACGTGTATATCATCGGTCAGACCGGTGCGGGTAAGTCGGGTACGCTCGAGCTTTTTGCGCTTTCAGATATCTTCCACGGTCAAGGCTACGCCATTATCGACCCGCACGGCGACTTCGCCGTCAATAACATGCGGTTTATTCCTGGCTCGCGCGTGCAAGACGTGGTGTACTTCAACCCGGCCGACACGGCCTTTCCGCTCGGCTTTAACCCGCTCGAGGTCACCAACCCGGCGCAGAAGACCAACATCTCGTCCGAGGTCATCGGCGTGCTTAAGCGTATGTTCGGCGAAAGCTGGGGGCCGCGACTCGAGTATATTCTTCGTTATACCATCCTGGCGCTGCTCGACAGGCCCGAGACCACCATGCTCGACATTACCCGCATGCTGACCGACAAAAAGTTCCGCAAAGAAACCCTGGCGTACTGTACCGACACGGTCGTGCTGCAGTTTTGGAACATCGAGTTTGCCAGCTGGACCGACAAGTTCCAGGCCGAGGCCATCGCGCCGGTGCTTAACAAGGTGGGTGCGTTTACCGCCAACCCGGTCATCCGTAACATCATCGGCCAGCCAAAATCCACGTTCAACATCCGCCAGATGATGGACGAAGGCAAGATCCTCATCGTCAACCTGTCGAAAGGTCTTATCGGTGAGGACAACGCCTCGATCCTTGGTTCGTTCCTCGTCACCAAAATCCAGCTCGCCGCCATGAGCCGGTCCGACATTCCTGACATCAAGGACCGCCGGCCGTTCTACTTGTACGTGGACGAGTTCCAAAACTTCGCCACCGATTCGTTCGCGACCATCCTGTCCGAGGCACGTAAGTACGGCCTCAACCTGACCGTGGCCAACCAGTACATCTCGCAGATGAGCGACACCGTGCGAAACGCCGTGTTCGGTAACGTCGGTACCATGATCTCATTCCGCGTGTCAGCCGACGACGCGCCGATTTTGGCCAAGCAGTTCGAGCCGCAGTTCGAGCCCAACGACCTGCTGCAAATGCACAACCGGCATTTCATCATCAACATGGTGATAAATGGCGAGAAAGCCCCGGCCTTTAGTGCCACCACGCTCACGCTGCCGCCGGCCCAGACCGACAACACCAGCTACATCATCGAGAACACGCGCCGCAACTACAGCCGTTCACGTGCCGAGATAGAGCAAGAGATTTCTAACGCCATCCAGCCGCCGGTCAAACTGCAGCCAAAGCCTGCAACACCAGCAGTCCAGCCAGCCCCAGCCGCGCCCGTACAACAAGCAGCGCCAATTACCGTACCGTCCGAGGCTACGCCAGTCGAGCCCGTCGCGCCAACACCACTCCCAGCCGCCGACGGCAGCGCCGAGCAGCCACCACTCGTAGAAGGCGAGGTCAAAAAGAAGCGAAAGCGCCGCCGCAAGCGTAAATCTAGCAGCGGGGAAGCATCAGACACTTCAGCCGCCGAAGCCCCCTCACAACCCGCCACAAAGGCCAAAGAGGGCGAAATAATGCTCCCACCCGTCGCCCCGAGCGCGGAGCATAAGGCAACTAGTGACGAGACGGAGATAAAACTACGGTAATAAGTGACCCAAGATAGTTTATACTTATGGTTAAAGTAAAATGAATACACTAAATATCTAATTATGACTCCGGACGGCAAAAGCGGGCAAGCCCACCCATTTCTAAAGTGGGCCGGCGGTAAGACAAGAGTTGTCAGTCAACTTCTTGAGCTTTTCCCCAAAACTTTCAATTCATACTATGAGCCTTTCTTGGGTGGTGGGGCGTTGTATTTCGCGATATCACCTCAAAACGGCCGTCTAAACGATCTAAATCGTACTCTAATCGAAACCTAT
>DASTSD010000058.1:0-8003 GCA_035760845.1 Saccharimonadales bacterium (SeqCode)
CCGCCAGGACGGCCTCAAGGACGCCAAGCGCAAGAAAGACGCCAAAGAACTCGGTGAAGATGACGTCAAGCGCATTGAAAAAGAATTCGATAAGCTGATGGGCGAATACCAGGAGAAAATCGAGGCTGCGTTCAAGGCTAAAGAGAAAGAAATCCTCACTATCTAATGGCGGACCCTCAAGACGTTCCGCAACATATTGGCTATATCGTCGATGGTAACCGCCGTTGGGCGAAAAAACACGGCATTCCTACCTACGAAGGCCATCTGGCCGGTTACAACGCGATCGTCGAGGTAGTCATGGCGACGTTCGACGCCGGCGTAAAAGTGGTATCGGCCTACACGTTCAGCACCGAAAACTGGAAACGCAGCGAAGACGAGATCTCGAAACTGATGGGGCTGGTGCTGCGCCTGCTGACTTCTGACCTGCACATCCTGCAAGAGGGGAATATTCGAATTAGGATTTTAGGCACGAAAGACCGCCTCAGCAAGGGTGTCCTCAAAGCTATCAACGAGGCCGAGGAAAAGACTAAGGATAATACGCGCGGCACGCTGGCGGTGTGTTTTAATTACGGTGGCCAGCTTGAGATTGCCGACGCGTGCAAAAAAATTATTCAAGAGGGAATCCCCGCCGAAGAGGTGACGCCAGAACTGCTTTCGCAGCACATGTACGCGCCCGACCTGCCACCGCTCGATATGATCGTGCGTACCAGCGGTGAAAACCGCACGTCCAACTTCATGCTGTGGCGTTCGGCATACAGCGAATTCTTTTTCCTGGAAAAGCTCTGGCCGGACATGACAAAAGAAGACGTTACCGCTATACTAGAAGAATATTCACGCCGTGGCCGGCGATTTGGAGGGTAAATGCAGCTACTATTCGGTATTATTTTAGGCTTGTTAATTCTGGTCATTCTCGTGGTCGTCCACGAGCTTGGCCACGCGATCGTCGCCCGCCGTAACAAGGTGGTGGTCGAGGAATTCGGCATCGGTTTTCCGCCGCGTGCCTGGTCAAAAAAGTTGAAAAACGGTATTTTGTTCAGCCTTAACTGGCTGCCGCTCGGCGGGTTCGTCAAGCTGCAGGGCGAGCATGACGCTGCCAAGAAAAAAGGCGACTACGGCGCGGCCAGCTACTGGGTAAAAACCAAGATCCTGCTTGCCGGCGTCGTCATGAACTGGGTAGTGGCCGCTGCGTTACTTACTATTCTGGCTTGGACAGGCCTGCCTAAGATCCTTCCGAACCAGTTCTCGATTCCTGGCGATACGATCATCGACAAAAAACCGGTCGAGATCGTCGAGGTGGCGAAAGATTCTCCGGCAGCCAAGGCTGGCCTCAAGGTAGGCGACCAGATTCTGCGCTTCGACGGCGAGCCTGTCCCAACGTCAAGCGACTTGGCGGCGCAGTCCAAAGAAAACCGCGGCGACACGGTAGAGGTCATTTATTCGCGTAAGGGCGTCGAGTCCAGTACTAAGGTGGAGCTCCGTTACTCGAACGTTGACAACCAAGGTTACCTCGGTGTCGGTTCGGGGCAGCAAGAGCGGATCCGTGCCAGCTGGTCGGCGCCAATCGTCGGTGTCGTGACGACAGGGCAATTTACGCTGGTGACCCTGCAGGGTCTGGGTGAAGTGATCGGCAACCTCGTTTCGGGCGTCGTGCTGCAGTTTAGCTCCGACAGTACTACCCGCGAGCAGGCGCACCAAAACCTCGCGGCAGCCGGTGGCAGCGTGGCTGGACCTATCGGTATCCTTGGTACGATCTTCCCGGCAGCAGAGCAGGCTGGCCTGACACAGCTCGTGTTCCTTTCGGCGATCATCTCGCTCACGCTCGCGGTCATGAACATTCTGCCGATTCCTGCGCTCGACGGCGGCCGCTGGTTCGTCATGACCATCTTCAAACTCCGCAAAAAAGAGCTCACCAAAGAGCGCGAAGAACAAATTCAGGGAACAGGCTTTCTTGTTTTGATGTTACTTGTAATAATAGTGACGGTAGCAGATGTCAGCAAACTATTTAAGTAAACCAGCACAAGTGATAGGCAAGTGGAAATGGCTCCACTCTAAGTGGGCTGCGGCGGTTATTTGGCCGCTTTGGATACTCGTGTCGCTGGCGATTGCCTCCGTGCTGACCGTCGTGTTGATTTACGTGCTGAGCTACGCCGGCATTTCAATTGCCACTATCAATCCCACGATTCGAGAGGCGGTCTACGCGGCGACTATCTACTTGCTGACGATTGCCATAGTTATCGGCGTGCCGCACGCCTTTCATAAGTACACCACGCTAAAAGACGTAGGACTGCACAAGCTCCTCAGTTGGAAAGATATCGGCCTGGCTCCGGCAGGGTTCGTCGTGTACTTTATCGGTTCGTCGCTACTCGTGTATGCCGCGACACAGCTGTTCTCGGGGTTCGATGTCAACCAAGCCCAGGAGATTGGGTTCGAGCGCCTGAGCGGTTACGCCGAATACACTTTGGCGTTCGTGACGCTTATCATCGTTGCGCCGGTAGCCGAAGAAGTACTGTTCCGCGGCTTTTTGTACGGGCGTCTACGCCGTCGTATGCCGGTGTGGGTTGCTATGTTCATTACGAGCGCGCTGTTCGGGTTCGTACACCTGCAGTGGAATGTTGGTCTTGATGTCTTTGCGCTCAGCCTGGTGCTGTGTAGCTTACGCGAAATCACCGGCGGTATTTGGTCGGGCATCTTGCTTCATATGCTCAAAAACAGCGTGGCTTTCTTTATTATCTTTATCAGCCCGATGTTATAGGGTATAATGGCCTCATGGCGAACGTAATTGTTCCAGTCTTTACTCCCCGTATGCCGGCTTGCCGGTAGTTTTGATTTTTACTTAGGCAACAATTTTTCAGATAATGTAAGCAAAACAGGAGTTTATCATGCGAGTATCGCAACTACTTACCAAAACGAGCAAGACCGCGCCAGCAGACGAGGTAGCACGTAACGCCCAGCTGTTAATTCGTGCCGGGTTCATCCATAAAGAGATGGCGGGCGTGTACGCCTACATGCCGCTTGGTCTTCGCGTGCTCGAGAACATCAAAAAAATCGTCCGCGAAGAAATGAACGCCATTGGCGGGCAAGAAGTCATGATGACGGCGCTGCAGCCAAGCGATATCTTTGAAAAGACCGACCGCTGGGACGACGCCAAGGTGGACAACTGGTTCAAGACCAAGCTGGCGAACGGTACCGAACTGGGCCTGGGCCTGACGCACGAAGAGCCGATCGTTGACGCGCTGACACCTTACGTCAACTCGTACAAAGACCTGCCGATCTTTATTTACCAGATCCAAAACAAGTTTAGGAACGAAAAGCGCGCCAAGAGCGGACTGCTCCGCGGCCGCGAGTTCGTCATGAAAGATATGTACTCGCTGGCTCGCTCCCAAGAAGAGCACCTTGAACTGTATGAGCGCGCTGCCGAGGCCTACCACCGCGTCTACGAGCGCCTTGGCATCGGCGACATCACGTACCGTACGGCGGCCGACGGGGGTATCTTTACCAAACGCTTCAGTGACGAATTCCAGACGCTCAGCGACATCGGTGAAGACACCATTTACGTCGACGAAGAAAAACGCCTTGCCATCAACGAAGAAGTCTATACCGACGAAAACCTTGCCAAACTTGGCCTCGACAAGTCCAAGCTGGTCGAGAAAAAAGGTGTCGAGGTAGGGAACATCTTCCCGCTCGAGACCAAGTACACCGACGCGCTTGGCGTCTACTACACCGACGAGAACGGTGCCGAGCAACAAATCATCATGGGCTGCTATGGTATCGGCATTAGCCGCCTGATGGGCGTGGTTGCCGAGCATTTCAGTGACGATCGAGGGCTTGTCTGGCCAGAGAACATCGCGCCGGCCAAGGTATATCTGGTGCGCATTGGCGGCGAAGCGGCAGTGAAGCACGCCGACGAGCTCTACGACGAGCTGACTAAAAAGGGTATCGAGGTGCTTTACGACGACCGTGACGAGCGTCCGGGCGCCAAATTCGCCGACAGTGAGCTCATGGGTATCCCGTACCGCGTGACGGTCAGCGACCGGCTTCTCGAGGCGGGGACGTACGAATTCACTCCGCGCACCACTGGTGAGACAGAAATGTTGACACGTGGTGACCTGCTTGCTAAACTAGGGTGATTGTAAATCTTGGAGTGAGGGTTTACACTATATATAGCGTATTATTTTTTGATTTTGACACTATCTCAAGGTATTGAAGGGAGATTAGTATGAAGAAAACGTATCAGATTACAGTAGAGGGTAGGCAGGAACTAGAAGCGGAGCTCGAGGAGCTCAAGAGCCGTCGCGGAGCTATTGCAGACAAGATCGCCGAAGCCCGTGACTACGGTGACCTGAGCGAAAATGCCGAGTACGACGCCGCCCGCGAAGAGCAGGGCCTGGTTGAAAGCCGCATCGCCGAGATCGAAGACATCCTGCTGAACGCCGAGCTTATCAAGACGACCAAGGGTTCTAAGGTAAGCCTGGGCAGCAAGGTAGAGCTCAAGACCGGCAAAAAGACCGTCGTGTACAATGTTGTCGGTCCGGTTGAGGCTGACCCGCTGGAAGGCAAGATCAGCAACGAATCGCCAATCGGCGAGGCGCTGATGGGCAAAAAAGTCGGTGACAGCGTGACAATCACCACACCAAAAGGTGAGATTTCGTACGAAATCGTCGCTATCAACTAGTTGAGATTCTGAAAAATCACAAAAACAGGCCGCACCCAGGCCTGTTTTTGGTGTCAGGCAAAAGACAATTCAGGGCAAATACGGTATACTGTAACGGATATGGCAACACTGCAAGACTACCGTGATGAGCGACTACGAAAACTCCAGGAACTTAAAACGCTGGGCGTTGATCCGTACCCGGCCGAAAGCCACCGTACTATCGGTGCGGGCGAAATCGCGCCTAAGTTTGGCGAGCTTGAAGGCCAGACGGCAACGGTTGCCGGGCGTATAGCCGGCATTCGTAAGTTCGGCAAGCTGGCGTTTATCGTGCTCCGCGACCAGAGCGGTCAGGTGCAGCTGTTCCTGCGTGACGGTGACGTTGATGAGCTGAATGCCGCCCAGAGCATCCTTGGCATGAAACAGTTGCCGCTCCTCGACACCGGTGACTTTATTGAGGCGACCGGCGAAATCATCAAGACCAAAACCGGCGAGATCTCCGTTGGCGTCAAAACCTTGCGGCTTCTCACTAAGTCGCTCCGCCCGATGCCGACCGAGCTCACTAATAAGGAGGAGCGTCTCCGCCGCCGCTACGTCGACATGAACGTCAACGAAGACGTCCGTAACCGCTTTGTCCGCCGCTCTAAATTCTGGCAGGCAACACGCGATTATCTGAACGAAAACGGCTTCGTCGAGGTGAACGTGCCCGTGCTCGAGCACACCACCGGCGGTGCCGACGCCAATCCGTTCGTCACCCACATGGACGCGCTGGACCAAGACTTTTACCTGCGAATCAGCCACGAGCTGCCACTTAAGCGCCTGATCGGTGCCGGTTTTGAAAAGGTCTACGACATCGGGCCACGCTTCAGGAACGAGAACTACAGTGACGAGCATCTCCCTGAGCACGTCGCCATGGAATGGTACTGGGCCTACGCCAACTGGCAGGACGGCATGAAATTCATGGAGGGCATGTACAAGAAAGTCCTGCAGGAGACGTTCGGTACGCTGCAGTTCAAGCTCGACAGGTTCGAGGTGGACATGAGCGGCGAGTGGGAAGTCTGGGACTACGCGACCATCATCAAGGAGCGCTACGGCATCGACGTGTACGAGAGCTCGCTCGACGACGTCAAAAAAGCCCTGGCCGATAACAAGCTCGAGGTCGAACAAACCGAAAACCGCGCCCGCGGCATCGACAAGCTCTGGAAAAACATCCGCAAGGACGTTGCCGGGCCTGTTTGGCTCATCAACACGCCGAAATTCATCAGCCCCCTGGCCAAGAGCAACCCCGACGACGAGAATACCGTCCAGCGGTTCCAGCCGGTGATCGCCGGCAGTGAGCTTGGCAACGGCTTTTCCGAGCTGAACGATCCTATCGACCAGCTGAACCGCTTTTTGGAACAGCAAGCCATGCGCGAGGCTGGCGACGACGAGGCCATGATGCTCGACATCGACTTCGTCGAGATGCTCGAATACGGCATGCCGCCGGCGTGTGGCTGGGGCTGGAGCGAGCGTGTCTTTTGGATTTTCGAGGGCGTGACCGCGCGCGAAGGCGTGCCGTTCCCGCAGCTTCGCACCGAGTACGACGCCGTCACCAAGGCGGTGTATCCTGATGTCAAACTAGAATCATCCGCACCGCACGCGCCCGCCATGAGGCAAGAGGACAAGCCGGTATCTGCCGCTGTCGAGGGCACCAAAAAGCTCTACCTCGAGGATTTTTCGCTACTGGAAAGCGACGCGACGGTAGTCGAAGCCAATGCGACCGATGACGGCCAGGCGACGATCATTCTTGACCAGACCTGCATGTATCCGGGCGGCGGTGGCCAGGCGCACGACCTTGGCAAGCTGACATGGCAAGACGGCTACCTAGAGGTAACTGAAGTCAGCAAAGAAAAAGACGGCCGCGTGCTTCACCGGGGCCAGCTACAGGGCGGCTTGCCGCGCGTTGGCGCTGCCGTGCGCTGTTTTGTCGACGCCGAGCGCCGACTGCTCAATTCGCGCCTGCACTGCGCGGGACACCTCATCGATTACGCCGTGCGCAAGGTCGGCAAAACCTGGAAGCCGGGTCGCGGCGCGCACTATCCGCACATGAGCTTCGTTGAATACGAGGGCGAGTTCAATGCCGAAGAGGCCGAGCAGCTCCGTCAGCAAATCGAAACCACGGTGAATGACTTTATCGCGAGTGGCGGGGAAGTCGGCGTCCGGAGCGTTCCAAGCAACGAAGCCCGCGCGCTCAGCGAGTACATTCCCGAGCCGGTCCTTGCCAAGTACCAGAACGTGCACCTGGCAACATACCCGGACGGCTTTAATGTCTGCTGCGGCGGCACGCATGTGACAAACCTCTCTGAGATCGGAGAGGTAAAAGTCACGAAGGTGAAGCGCAAGGACGGCCGCAACCGGGTCAGCTATACGCTGGCTGGCCTTGAAGCTTAAGCCGCAGCCTGGTTAATAGAATCGGTGCTGTCGGCCAGCTCGCCCATCAAGATATCGATTTCATCCTGGACGATCTGGGGAAGTTCGGGAACGTTTTGCGCCAGCCAGTCGCCGACTTGATCGTCACTGGCAGTCTCTTGCAGATCAAGCAACTCGTTTAACCTGGCGTCGTCCAGTAGTGCAGCGATTTCGGTGCCGATGCGCTCTTTCAGCGTGTCGTTGAGGTGTTCGAGCAGGGAAGCTTCGTCGTGTCCCTCGAGTGAGATACCGAAAGCGTCGAGTGTTTCTTTGGTGATATATTGGTCCATATGATTCCTTTTTGTTTCTTGGGTTTTCTTTATAGTAGCATTATCGGCGACGACGTAGCTTGCCTGCAAGCGACTTGGCGCCACGCAGCAGCTTCATCGCACTGGCACCAATACGGCCACGGAGTTGGTTGGCACGTTCTTTCAGGTTAGTGGCGTGCTCACGAATACGTTCGCGGCGGTGTTCACGGCGTTCACGGGCGGCTTCGGCGCGGGCATGTGCCGCTTCACGTTCGGCAGTTGTATCGATGTTGTCTTGGTACGACTCATACGCCTCACGCTGAGCAGTCGTATTAATGTTGTCTTCATAAGAGGCGAAAGCATTTTCCTGGGCTTCGCGCTTGGCGGTCGTGTCGATGTTATCGGCATATGTTTCGTAGGTGGCTTCTTGCAGTTCACGCTTGGCAGTAGTATCGATATTGTCAGCGTAGCTGTCGTAGGCCGTGCGTTGGGCGTCACGTTCGGCTTGCTCGCGGGCGGCGGTCGCGTCTATGTTGTCCTGGTAGGTGTCGAACGCAGCCTCTTGCGATTCGCGCTTGGCCGTAGCATCGATGTTTTCTTCGTATGACTTGAAAGCATTTTCCTGGGCTTCACGTTTGGCAGTCGTATCGATATTCTCT
>DASTSD010000059.1:0-3929 GCA_035760845.1 Saccharimonadales bacterium (SeqCode)
GTACTTACGGGCGACCCATGCGCTAAAGTTAAGACCGCGCTGTTTGTGGCGGGTGCCGATAACCGGAATAATTCCCCAAGATTCGAGCAGTTTGGCGGTTTTGCCGCCGCCGCGCTTTTCCATGAATTTAAGGCCGCCGTCACCGATTTTTCGCAGGCGGGAGCGGGGGTCGATCAGCTTTTCTTTGGTTTCGGTGTAGTCGATATTCTCTTCGTAAGAGGCGAACGCGGCGTCCTGGGCTTCCCGGCTGCGCCGGGTGTCTTCTTTGATGGCTTCTTTGTGGGCTTTTTTGAGCGCGCGGCGTTCCAACCAGCTGCGAACGCGGTTGGTAGCTGCCTGCAGGCGCTCGCCGGCGGGCGATAGGGTGCGCTCGTCGTTGGTTTCGATAGAGTCTATTTCACGGACGAGCTCGGGGTCGACGGGGACCCGGCTGCCGGGAGATGTTTCGCGTGATGGGGTTGATAGTGTTTCTGACATATTTTTTTGTTTTTGCCTTTGTTGCTGTTTCTATATAAGCATAAGTAGTATAAAAAGTCAATAACCATCTAATGAATAGAGTAAAAAGCAAGGGTTGCAGGACCGTCGATCATTTACTATACTATGTATAGTAATAAGAGAGGAACGACATGAAAATCGCTGTTATCATCGGGAGCCTGCAGCAGGACTCCTATAACAAAAAACTCGCCCGCACTATAGAGGGGCTGATGCCAGAAGGGGTCGAATTTGACTACGTCGACATCAATATGCCGTTATTCAACCAAGACCTGGAGGCGCAGTATCCGGCCGAAGCTACAGCGGCAAAGAACATCATCGCGGCCGCTGACGGTATTTTGTTCGTAACGCCAGAGTACAACCGCAGCTTGCCGGGTGTCATGAAGAACGCCATCGACTGGGTAAGCCGCCCCTACGGCCAAAATACGTTTGACGGCAAGCCGGCCGGCGTGATCGGCGCGTCGATCAGCCCCGTAGGGACGGCCTTCGCGCAGTCGGACCTTCGCCACGTCGCGGCGTTCCTGAACATGAAGCTCATGGGTCAGCCAGAGGTATACGTTGCCAATGCCGGCTCGCTGCCGTTTGATGGCGAAGATGGCGCGCTGACGGACGAGCGCTGGCTCAAGAACCTACGGGCCTATGCCGAAACGTTTGTTGCCTGGGTTGAAGCGAGCCGGCAGTAGATTGACTTTTTAGCGTAAGCATGATATAAATAACTCATGTTCCGCCGAAGAAACCAACACGAAACGCCACCCGCGGCCGCTGAGGCCCGTATTTTACCGACGAGCGGCAGGCAGATAAGCCTTTTACCCGGTCACGATGACGATCCCGAACAGCCGGCCCGCGTGCTTGCGTACTACGCCGTCGATAACATGGAAGCCGGCCGCAAAATGACGACCGAGATGATCTGGGCGCAGACCGTGACGCACGAGCCAAGGCGCATGCGGGTGAGCGACGTGAATGAACTGCTGCTTATGATGGGTCACAAGGTTGCGGAGTCAATGACCGAGCCTGGCTCGAAATCAGGGCGGTATATTATAGAATATCCCCGCGCCACCGAGAGCGAGCCGATCCGCGGCGAAGTATACATGCTGGGCGCCCAGATGATGAAGTACGCATTCGAAGAGCGCGGCGACGAAATTACCGTAACCGGCGCCGAGCCGGTCATGTCGGCAAAAGAGAAATTCGTGCTGCCACTGGGGACGCGAATGACGGCGACCGTCAGTATGAAAGAGCGGGCGGGGGATCCGCGCTCACAAGAGGAGCTGCAGGGAATCGACCTCAATAACGTCGTGAATACCGAGGCGCCGACACCCGAAGAGCAGTTCACCGAACGCATAAAACACGCAATTGCTCTCTACAAGGTCATGCAATCGTAAATGTCAGCCTACGGGCTGATTTTTATTTAGCGCTTGATTTTTTATAATACCTTGTATAACATAGAACTATGGACAAACAAGATAGTAGTAGTGAGAAATACGCCGAACAGCTTGCCGTCCAGCTGCGAAAAGGCTTTTTAGCCTACTGCGTCTTGAAGGTTTGCGCTGATGTGCCGATGTACACCAGTGACATCATCAAGCGGCTCAGCGAAGCCGAGCTGGTAGTGGTCGAGGGGACGATTTATCCGCTCCTTTCGCGCCTGCAAAAAGACGGCTTGCTGCGGCATGAGTGGCAGGAGTCCGAGCAAGGACCGCCGCGCAAATATTACCGCACGACGGATTTTGGCCGCGAGGTCATGACGCATGTGACGGCAAAAATAACGACACTTAACGCAACGCTAAAGAAATTATAGGAAAGGGACTATGAAAGAAGTCGCACGGATCCATATCGCCAAGGTCTCCTACGAAATAGAGATAGGCGCGAAAAAAGAGCTCGAGACGTACCTGAAGGCGCTCGAAAGTTACAGCGGCGACGCCGATATCCTGACGGACGTCGAGATTCGCATTACCGAAATATTAGATGAACGCGGCGTCAAAAAGAACGGCGTCATCACGCACGACGACGTCGGGGCACTCAAAGAACAGCTTGGCGAACCGAGCGAGTTCAAGGACGATGAGAAAGCGGCGCTCGAGGTAGTCGAGACCGAAGACTACGCAAGCCGCAAGCTGTACCGTGACACTGACCGCGCCGTGTTCGGCGGTGTGCTGGCGGGCGTGGCGGCGTTCTTTAAAGTGAACCCGGCACTGGTACGTGTGCTGTTTATTATCGTGGCGCTGGCGTCATTCGGTACGGCGCTGCTGGTATACGTAGTGCTCTGGATTGCCGTGCCACCAGCACGGACTGCCGCCGACAAACTGCAAATGGCCGGCCGTCCCGTGACGGTGGAATCAATTCGTGAATTCAACGAGAATGATGACGGCAAAAGGCCAATGCGGCCTGGGGCGAACCGTCGCGTGTGGGCGGTGCTTGGCGGCATCGTGTGCGTGATGGGCTCGGCCGTTTCGGCCATGATCACCCTGATGGGTGCGTTCGCCTTTATCTTTGGCGGTCAGCACACGTTTGAAGCTGGCGCGGGGGTGCAGTATCTTACGGGCGCCTTCTGGCTGGCGGTGGCGAGCGGCACGCTTTTGACGATACTGTTCATTCTTGGTGCCTACGCGTCATTCGCGCAAAAACTGACCAAGCGGGTACTTGTGAGCATCTGTATCGTCATTGTAGCCGGCCTGGTGTCGTTTGGCGGCGCGATCGGGCTCGCCAAATACGGCAGTTACCAGCACGGTTATTACATAGATGCCAACACGCGTTCACAGACAGTAGCAATGCCTGCCAAGACGAACGCCGTATCGGCACTAGCCCTCGATACGCATGGCGTTCAGGTAGAATACCACGCCACAAGCAGCAAGCCATACGCGACGTTACGCGCGGTCGCAAAAGAGCAGGCCGGCATGCCAAGCGTGCAGATGGAAATCGACGGTACGGTGCTGAAAGTTTCAGCCGAACAAAAGAGCGAAGAAATGTGTCACGACAGGCTATGGTGGTGTGGCGCCCCGCAGCCCACGCTAGAGATTTATGGCCCTGTGGTGACGGCGCTTTCGGCGGCTGATGACGCGGTGGTGAGCTATTATCCGGACGAATCGCAAAAAGCACTCCTGGTTACAGCCAAAGATAACGCAGCTGTCGACGTCGCTTCTGGCACTATCCAGAACGTGACGGTAAACGCAGGCGAGGGTTCCATGGTTTCCTTTACCCAAGCATCCATTTATAACCTTGTAGTGGCGAGCATCCGCAGCTCTTCAAGCGTAGAAGCCGGAACGGTGCGCACGCTCGACGTGAAAGACGAGGGGAGCTGCCCGTCACGTGTGCGGAGCGCCCGGGTCAGCGTATGGAAAGTCACGGACGGCATGATGAGTTTTAACGGCCAAAAGAAGCCGGCGGCAACCATGGACAGCGGCTGCACGGAAATTGATATCGAAGGCGAGGAGGACGCACAGTGATAG
>DASTSD010000060.1:0-5773 GCA_035760845.1 Saccharimonadales bacterium (SeqCode)
GGCGTACACGATCGCCACGTTGTCGAGCCCCTCAATGTACTTTTGCGGCAGCTCGTCCATAGCCTTAGTAATAAGACGGTCGAATTCTTCGTCGGATAAAAATTGCATCGTGCTTATATATTACTATAAAAAGTATAGTAATACTATTCGTCTTCCGTAAATTTAAACCACTCCGGGTCTTTTTCGATATCGGACTCAACCGACTGCCAATAGTTCGACAGCTTGCCTTCGTCGACGAATTCTTCCAGGGTAATAGTATCCTGCTCGGTCTGCTCCTGGGCGATTTCCTCGCGCAGGCCGGCGCCAAGCGGATCGATCTGTTTGAATGCGATGTGATGTTTGAAAAGTGACATGGTTTTTTGTTTTTACTTGGTAATAATTACATTTAAGCATAAATATTATAAAAAGTCAACTCCCCTCGCCCCGGGCCTCATGGTATCCTAAGGGTATGAATAGACAAATCGCACGGATTGGAACCGGGCTGATCATCCTCGCCGTTGGCGTGGGTGCACTGCTCAGCTCGCTCAACCTCATTAACTTTAATACGACGGTGCTCGACTGGTGGCCGCTGCTGGTTATTGCGACCGGACTCATGGTGCTAATTGCTAACCCGCGCCAGTTTATTTGGCCGTTCATTATTATTGGCGCCGGCGTGCTGCTACAGCTGCGCCAGCTCGATATCGTCACCTTTAACGTATGGCAGCTGTTTTGGCCGGTGCTGATTATTGCTTTCGGCCTGTCGCTTATCTTTAACCGCAGCTACTCGCACAAGAACGTGACCAAAAAAGAGCTCGATGAGCAAACGGCCGTGTTTGCCGGCACTAAGGTTAAAAACGAGTCTAAAGATTACAAAGGTGGCAACCTGACAGCGATCTTTGGCGGCGTCGAGTTGGACCTGCGCGAAGCCGACATCAAGACCGAAGCAACCGTTAACGTTTCGGCGGTATTTGGCGGTGTCACCATTTTGGTTCCGCTAGGCTGGACCGTCAAATCCAAAATCATGCCTATCGCCGGCGGCGTTGAAAACAAAACCGTCACCGTCAAGGACAAGAAGGGTCCTACCCTGTACCTCTCCGGCGACGTTTTCTGTGGCGGCGTTGAAGTAAAGCACCAGTAACTCATAAAAATGCGCCCTTACTGCCGTCCTCTTCGGGCGGCAGTACTTATATATATTGACTATTTACAAAATAAAGTGTATAGTTAGTCCGAAAAGCCTGGCGGCTTTTTGTTTTGCCTTAAAAACTTCATATCGCACAACCGACCCCTACCGAAGGGACTCCCGTGTACGGGAACGACTCTGGAAGTACGCTGGCAGCGACCGGCACCGGCCTGACCATCCTGGGGATTTCACTCCCCTGGTCGGCCGCTATCTCGATCGCGCTTGTGCTGGCCGGCCTCGGCGTTTTCGCACTGCTGGCCTGGCGTCGCCGGGGACGCCGCTGATGGCCCGCCACCAGTACGCCCCCGTCAAGAGCTCGCAGCTCTACCGGCTCATTGTCGCGGCGTGGGTCATCCTGTTCGGCGGCGCGCTCTACAGCTCGCTGCCGCTCATGCGGACCGCGTTCGACAAGAGCCCTGCCGTCGGCATTATGGTCACCGCAAGCATGGGTTTCATCGGCTACTTCTGGCTGAACGGAACGAAGGACGTGTTCTACACGCTCTTCTACCACCTTCACCTGAAGGACCGTGTCACCCTGCCGATGCACCACGCCTGGCAGAGCATCTGGCCGAACCCGCCGCGCGTCGTGATGGTGTATCCCACGCGCAACGACTTCGACCGGACGAGCCTGAAGAAAGCGCTCGCGCAGGACTACCCGAACTACGAGATCGTCATCCTTGACGACAGTTCGGAGCCGGACTACCGGAGCAAGGTCGACGCGTTCGCCGCCCAGTACGGGCTGCGCGTCGTGCGCCGCACGGACAACGTCGGCTTCAAGGCCGGCAACCTGAACAACTTCCTGGGCGATCCGCGCGAGCACTGGGATTACTTCGTGATCCTGGACAGCGACGAGATCGCCCCGCCGAACTTCATCCGCCGCGCGCTCGACTACTTCGCGCACAACCCGCTCACCGGGATCGTGCAGGCCAACCACCACGCCACCCGCAACGTCAACCGCTTCATGCGGATGTTCGCCCGCGGCGTGGACTCGCACTGGCCCGCCTACCAGACCGTCAAGGACCGGCTCGGCTTCATGTCGCTGCTGGGCCACGGCGCCATGGTGAGCCGGGAGTGTTACGAGGCCGCGGGCGGATTCCCGCACGTGGTCGCCGAGGACATCTGTTTCACCATCGAGGCACGCCTCAAGGGCTTCTTCGCCCGCTTCGCACCGGACATCCAGTGCGAGGAGGAGTTCCCGGTCGACTACCAGGCGTTCACCAAGCGCCACGGCAAGTGGACTGAGGGGAACATGGAGTTCATCCTGGGCAACACCCGGAAGATCCTGTTCTCCAAGATGACGTGGTACGAGAAGTTGGACATCGTCCTCTTCACGTACTCCCTGCCCCTGACCGGCGTGTTCTCGCTGTACGTGATCGCCAACGTGTTCGTCCTCCCGATGCTCGGTTTCACGGTGCGTTTCCCCTTGTGGATGCTCGTGCCGACGGTCGTGTTCCTGGTCGCGCCCATGCTCAACGACATCATCTTCTACTGGAAGGTGATGAAAAAGCGTGAGCTGGTTTCGTACCTGCTCCACAGCACCATCCTGTTCGGGTCGATGTTTTTCGTGAGCCTCCGGGCAAGCACCAAGTCGCTGATCGGGTCGTCCGTGTTCCACGTGACACCCAAGAACAGCGCTAAGGTGACCTTCGGCGAGGCCCTGGCCTTCAACCGGAGCGTCCTGCTCTTCGGCGTGGCACTCGCTAGCCTGTCGATCTGGACGGTCTACAGCGCCTTCCCCGTGATGCTGATCGTCATGCCGGCATTGTCTGGCATCTACCTGACGATGATGCACCACGACGAGCCGGCCGAGCCCACGCCCGAACGCACCTGACGATACGAAGAAAGGTAGACAAACCAGCCCCGCTTTAAGCGGTGTCACTCCTCCCTAAGGGAAGCGGTGGCACTGCGCCCCCGCTTCCACGAATGTAAGTCGTGCTGATGAGTCCAAAAGGACGAAAAGCAAACTATGACGGATCCGGCATTGCAATGGCGCACATCGTCACACCCGTCGTGCCGTCGCGCTCAAGATACCCGGATGCATTAGGAGTTGACGTATACGCCTCCCACGATCCACCGACATTGCCGCCTAGCGTACAGGGCTGGGCACCGTCCAAAAAGTACACTAAATAATGCGAGTGCGGACTGCCGTCCAGTGTCGCGCTCGGCTGGTAAAACAGCGTTAAGTTGCGCCGGCAGCTTGTTCCGTACATCATCTTACAGCTGCTATCGACTCGCGGCAGCGAAGGCATGACGGTTTTAAGCGCGGCTTCCGTTCCGCTCGTTGCATTACCACCCGAAAAGCAGCCGTCGCCGTAATTGCTGACGGCGCCAAGGCAAAACGTCGTATTTGTGGCAGGGTAATTGTCGTTGAGTGTGAGGTACTGCATCACGCCCTTGCGATAAGCATCGACCGTGCTCTCCACCGCGACAGCCCTCGCCCTCGCCTGCATACCGTTGTAGGCCACAATGACCATAGCCGCCAAAATTGCTATTACGACAATGACAATCAACAGCTCGACAATAGTAAAGCCTGCATTTCGCATGCGTATTTTTGACATGGTTAAAAACGTCCCTTTTATATGTGTATTACTTGTGTATTCACCTCATGGTAGCATGAGCGTTATGACAAACACAAGAATTTACGGGAGTTTTTACGCTTTTTGCAGGCTTACCTTGACTGGCATGCCTTCGACCTTCAGGTCGACGGAATAGTCGTATTCAGCCTCGGTCAGGGTCTCCGCGAGTGTCTCGGCAGCGATGGTTTCTTCGTATGTGGCGATGGCTTTTTTGAGTTCGGCCTCGCCGGTAACAAGGCTTAGCTTGATACGGTCGTCGACGTTCAGGCCGGCTTGTTTGCGGGCGTTCTGTACGTGGCGGACCACTTCGCGCATGAGGCCCTCGCGCTTTAGTTCCGGCGTGACTTCAAGGTCGAGCGCAAGCTCTTCGCCAGTCTTTACCTCTTTGACATTGAGCTCTTCGGTCAGGATGTCCTCGAAGTTCACGAACTGGCCGAGTGTCGGTACGGTCACGCTCGCAAGCGGCTGGCGCACCTTGAGGCGCTCTTTGGCGCGGATACTCAGGCCTTGGTTGACGTAATCACGGACGGTCTCCATTTCGTTTACGACCAGCTCGTTGACGTGGCCAGCTTTTGGCCAGTCAAGCAAGTGGACGCTCTCGCCGCCGGTGAGTTTTTGGTACAGCTCTTCCGCGAGGAACGGTGTGAACGGCGCCATGATCTGCGCAAGCTGGACAAGCACGTAGTGCAGCGTGCGGTAGGCGTTGTTTTTGTCGGTGTCGTCGCCCGACTTCCAGAAACGGCGGCGGCTGCGGCGCACGTACCAGTTGCTGGCGTCCTCGATGAACGGCAGGATCGGCTTGACGGCGCTCGCTACGTCGTATTTGTTCATATACTCCTGCACCTCAAGGTTCAGCTGGTGCACACGCGATACGATCCACTGGTCGAGCGGGTTTTCGAGCGATTGGCTTGGGTCGCTCAAATCACCCTTGAACTCCCAGCCGTCAACCTCGGCGTACATCGTAAAGAAGTCGTACATGTTCCACACCATGCTGAGCTTACGCGCGACGTCCCCTACCTCTTTATCTTGGAGGGCGAAGTCCTCGGCGCTCATAAGCGGGCTCGAAAGCAGCAGGAAGCGCAGGCTGTCAGCGCTGTATTCGTCCATCAGGACGTTGGGATCGGTGTAGTTGCCGTAGCTCTTGCTCATCTTGCGGCCGTCGTTACCTGCCAGGTTACCGGTGACGATGACGTTCTTGAAAGCGTTCTTGCCAAACAGGCCGACGTTCACGGCGTGCACGTAGTAAAACCACGCGCGCACCTGGCCGACGTATTCGGTGATGAAATCGCCCGGGAAGTTACTCTCGAACTTTTCGACGTTCTCGAACGGATAATGGAACTGCGCGAACGGCATGCTGCCGCTTTCGAACCAACAGTCCAGCACCTTTTCGACGCGGGTGTAGTGCACGCCGTCGAGGTCGAACTCAATGTCGTCGACCCACGGGCGGTGGTAATCGTCGAGCTCTTTGCCCGAAAATTCCTTAAGCTCAGCGTAGCTGCCGATGACTTTCTGGTGCTTTTTACCCTTGCTGTCGACACCTTCCCAAACTGGCATGGCCGTCGCCCAGAAACGGTCGCGAGAGAGGTTCCAGTCCGGCGCCTGCTCGACGGTTTTTTCGAACCGGCCGTGCTTGATGTGCTCCGGGAACCACGTAACGTTCTCGGTGTTCTCGACGAGCATCTTTTCGCGCTGGCCGTCGATGTCCATGAACCAGCTTGGGTGCGCGCGGTACATCAGGCGCGTGCCGCAGCGGTGACAGTGCGGATAGCTGTGGCGGATGTATTCGATCTTCCAGACAACGCCGCGCTCCAGTAGGGCCTTTGCGATCGGCTTGTTGGCTTCCCAAACGTTTTCGCCGGTCCAGTCGCCTTCGGTGTAAAGACCGTTCTCGTCGATGACGTGGATGACGGGGATTTTCTTTTCCTGCGCCAAGACAAAGTCTTCTTCACCATACGCTGGTGCGAGGTGCACGATACCCGAGCCGTCCTCGCTGCTGACGTAATCGGCGTGCCATACTTTGTGCGCACCTTCGCCGCGG
>DASTSD010000061.1:0-5255 GCA_035760845.1 Saccharimonadales bacterium (SeqCode)
GCGCTTGGCCGCAAGACGCAGCTTGCCACCGTGCAGCTCGACTACGCACAGCCGGAGCGATTCGGGCTGGAATACACCGCCGAAGACGGCAGCAAAAAGCGCCCGATCATGATTCACTGCGCACTGCTTGGCTCGATCGAACGTTTCATGAGTATTTACATCGAGCACACCGGCGGCTGGTTCCCACTTTGGGCGGCACCGGAGCAGATTCGTATTTTGACTATCAACGATACGGTCATGGATTACGTGAAAGATATTCAGGCGGTCCTTGGCGAGACGGTTCTCATGAAGCCAATCAAATACAATGAGCTGCGCTTTACGGTCGACGACCGCAATGAGTCCCTGGGCAAGAAAATCCGCGAGGCAACCAGCTGGAAGATTCCTGTGCAGCTGATCGTCGGCCCTAAGGATAAAGAGGCGCGTGAAGTGAGTGTCCGTACCCAGACCGGTGAAGAAAAAGTAGCGCTCGACCAGCTGGCCGACTATCTGAAGGCTCTCTAGTATAATGCCAAAACGACTTGTTATCGCGGTAGATTGTGATGATGTGCTTTTGCCGACATCACAGGCTATTATTAATGACTACAATCGTCGTTTTGGCACCTCACTAACACTTGAGGATATGTATCAGCCTGCGACGCTGGATCGGTGGGGAACGGACGAGGATGATGTCGCTATCGAGCGGGTGAACGAGTTTCTCCGTTCGGAGGAGCACGCCCGGTTGGCCCCCGACCCGGCAGCGGTAGAAAGCATTCACTGGCTGGCGGAGCGGCACGAGTTGCACTTGATAACAGGGCGGGCCGACTTTTTGAAAGAAGCGACAGCGCAGCTTCTCGATACCTTCTTTAAGGGGTGTTTTACGAGCATTGAGCACACAAACTATATCGTGGCCTCTACAAGTACGGCTGTTCGCCGTTCGAAAGGCGATGTATGTGCCAATATTAACGCGACAGTATTGATTGATGACCACCTTGTCCACGCGGAAGATGCGCTTCGTACGCTCGACAGAGTCATCGTGTTCGGCGACTATCCTTGGAATCGGCGCGACGTGCTACTGGATGGTATGGTGCGATGCATAGATTGGTTATCTGTCACAAAGGAGATTGATACCTATGCCAGTCGATAGTAGTTTTCGCGAAAAGGTTTACGAACTCATGGCACAGGTGCCAGAAGGCCAGGTGACTACCTATGGTGACGTCGCCGGCCTGGCGGGGCATGCCAATGCGTCGCGTATTGTGGGTGGGGTTGCGCACTATGGGCCGACCGAACTGCCGTGGCACCGATTAGTGAATCGTTTCGGGGGTCTGGCCGCCGGGTTTCCAGGTGGGCGCGAGGTTCAACAACAGCTGCTCGAGGCCGAGGGTGTCACCTGCACGGATTTTATCGTAGATGATTTCAAGGAACGCCGATGGAAGCCGGATCTGTAAAACCACTGGTCGTCATTGTGGGGCCGACGGCGAGTGGTAAGACATCGCTTGCCATTGAGGTGGCGAGCCGTGTTGGTGGGGAGATTATCTGCGCCGATTCGCGCACGGTCTATAAGGGTATGAATATCGGTACGGCTAAACCCACACCGGAGGAGCGAGCGCGCGTGCCTCATTGGGGGCTTGATTTGGTTGATCCCGGCGAGCCGTTCTCGGTCTCGGATTTCAAGCGTTACGCCGAGGAAAAGATCAAGGAGATTCGCGCTCGCGGGCACATACCGTTCCTTGTTGGTGGATCGGGTTTATATATTGATGCGGTTGTTTTTGACTATCAGTTCGGTGCGCCGCCTAGCGAAAAGCAGCGCGAAAAGCTGAATGCCATGAGTCTTAAGCAATTGTATGAATATTGCCAAAAAAACAACATTGAGCTACCTGAAAACAAAGCTAACAAACGCTATGTCGTTCGGGCAATCGAACAAAAAAGCATAAACACTAAGAGGCGATCCGAGCCAATCAGCGACTGTATTATTGTAGGAATTGCTACGGATCGCGGCACACTGCGTCAACGAATCCAGAAGCGAGTTGAGCAATTATTTGACGATGGTGTTGTCGAGGAGGCTACTTTATTGGGCAAAAAGTATGGTTGGGACTCGGAGGCGATGACGGGAAACACCTACCAAATCGTCCACTCGTATCTGGAAAACGAGATTTCGCTCTCTGAGGCAAAAGAAAAAAATACAACACTCGATTGGCGCCTCGCCAAGCGACAAATGACGTGGTTTCGCCGTAACCCGTTCGTTCATTGGGCCGAGCTACCAGAGGCCAGAAAGTATTTGTTCGCCCGTCTCGCCAATGAATAAAAACCGTGGTATCATAGAGCAAGAAAGTTATTCTAGGTAGAGAGATGATAGACGCACTATTTGGCTCAAAGACACGGGTAAAGCTCCTCCACTTATTCCTGAACAACCCAGGAAAGGCGTTTTATGTGCGGGAAATTACCCGTCTTATTGACGAACAGATCAATTCGGTCCGCAGGGAACTCTCGAACATGCTGACCGTCGGCATTATTACCAGCGACAGCTCGGACAACAAGCTGTACTACGAGGTTAACCAACGGTACGACTACTACATTCCGTTCCGGGCAATCTTTGCCGACGAGCATATAGAGACTGCCAGCCAAAAGGTAAAGTCTGACAACGAGTGGCACGACCTTATCCGTGAACTGCCTGGCGTCCGGATTGCCGTACTGGCCGGTGTGCTGGTCAAGGGGTCGGGTTCGGCGGTAGATTTGCTGCTTGTCGGTGACGTACCAACCACCAAGCTGAAGGCCGCGGTCAAGCAGATCGAAAAAATCGAAGGCCGTGAGCTCAATTACTCTCTCTTGAGTTATGACGAGTTCTACTATAGGCTAAGTGTACGCGACAAGTTCATTACGGAAATCCTCAATGGAAAACATGCCGTGCTACTTGATACAGATAATGTGCTGAAATAGGTTAAAGGAGAAATATGTTTGATATTGCATACAAAGGCGGTAACGGGGTTGTTATTGCGACGAAAAAATCAACGGTAGTCATCGATCCAAAGCTATCGGTGGTCGGCCTCAAGGACTACGCAGTCAAAGATGCGATCGAACTCGCGACCGAACCGCGTTTGGCGCTTAATAGCCCAGAGGTAAAGCTGGCTATCGAAGGCCCTGGCGACTACGAAATCGGTGATTTTTCCATTACCGGCGTTAGCGCGGTCCGCCACATCGATACCGAGGCGGATGGCAAAGTGGCAACTATCTACCGCCTTGAGGTAGGGGAGCTTCGCATCGCACTACTCGGTAACGTTGCTCCATCGCTAACCGATGACCAGCTCGAGGCGCTCGGTGTCGTTGATATGGTGATTTTGCCTGTTGGCGGCGGTGGCCTGACACTTGATGCGACGAGCGCTGCCAACATTGTTCGTCAGATCGACCCTAAGGTAGTGATTCCAACCCACTACGCCGGCGAAGGCCTGGCTTATGAAATGCCGCAAGAAACGCTCGATACTTTCGTTAAGGAACTGGGCGCTCCTGTTGAGGATGCCGGTAGCAAATACAAGGTTAAGGGCGCTGCTACGCTGCCCGCTGCGCTTACTGTGGTCGAAATCGCCCGCAGCTAGGCGATAGGACGGCATAAAAAATACGCCTTCTCTGGTGAGGAGGCGTATTTTCGTTGTCGGCAAGATTAGCTTGCGCTTACAGCGCTTTTCTTGGCCGTAGGGAGAATGCCTTTTTTCTTGAGCGTACGAATTGCCTGCGTAGAGAGGGTCATCGTTACTTTTTGGCCGTCAACCATGAAGGTTTTCTTCTGGAGGTTGGGCTTAAAGACGCGGTTGGTGCGACGCAAAGAGAAGCTGACATTGTGGCCAAACTGCTTGCCTTTTCCGGTGAGTTCACATCGTGCTGCCATAATTTATTACTTCCACTTACTTTTTACAATCTGTACCAGTTTACCTCTTTTGGTGTTTTTCGTCAAGGTGAAGTCGACTTTACTAGATATAGGCGAATTGTTTGGTTATGCTTGGGGAGAAATGCGAAGTAAGCAATACTAAGGAGAAGTTATGAGTTACGAGCCAAACACGCACGCCGCCCAAGTCGCTATCTTGCGTCATCTGTTATTTAAGCCGCAGGCGGGCTTTTCGGAACTGCAAAAAGCAACGGACCTTACCAGTGACCACTTTAACTTTCATGTCAAAAAGCTGATCGAGGAGGGGTACGTCGAAAAACTCGAGAAACACTACCGCCTGACGCACAAGGGCAAAGAATACGCCAACCGTATGGATACCGATGAAAACGAGATAGAAAAACAGCCGAAAGTGTCGGTGGCGATCACGCTGGAGCGTAAAAATGCTAAAGGGGAACGCGAATTCCTCTTCCAGCAGCGTAAAAAGAACCCATATTATGATTTTTGGGGCCGTATGGGCGGCAAAATCCGCTGGGGCGAGTCGGTTATTGAGGCCGCCGAGAGGGAGCTCAAGGAAGAAACGGGGCTTGAGGCCGATTTTGAGTACAAGTTGCTTTACCACAAGAGGGATTTCAGCAAAACGACCGGCAAGCTCCTCGAGGACAAGCTGTTCTTTTGCGTGTATGCGACGGAGTTTCGTGGGGAGCTGATCGAGGAGTTCGAGGGCGGCATTAACAAATGGATGACCGTTGAGGAGTTTCACCAGGTCCCCAAGCGTTTCAAGAGTGTTGACGAGTTTATGGAGCTGATGGATAGGGGTGAGACGTTCGCTGAGCGCGAGTTTTACTACGACGAGTCAGAATACTAGTAGCCGGCCCTTTTTGCCTGTATACTAAGGGGAATGGTGGACATAACGTATATTCTGGTTGTTTTAGGGGTCATTTTGATCTCTATGACGCTCCACGAGGCGATGCACGGCTTTATGGCGTATTTTTTGGGTGACGATACCGCCAAGCTCGAGGGACGGCTCACGCTTAATCCTGTAAAGCATATCGACCCATTTTTGACGCTGCTGTTGCCGGTATTGCTGGCTGTGATCGGCGCACCTATCTTTGGTGGCGCTAAGCCAGTGCCATTCAACCCCAACAGGGTACGCTACGATGAATGGGGCGCCGCCCTTGTAGCCATCGTGGGTCCGCTGACCAACCTTTTGATAGCTTTCGTCCTGTTTGGTATTTACGTGCTTGTCGGCACGCCGCATGAAGGTATCGGCGCGCTTATTTTGATAACGGGGGTGATGGTGAACCTTGGTTTCTTCGTGTTTAACATTATTCCCATCCCTCCGCTCGACGGATCGCGCGTCTTGTACGCTTTGGCCCCCGAATTCGCACGCCGTGCCATGGAA
>DASTSD010000062.1:0-3917 GCA_035760845.1 Saccharimonadales bacterium (SeqCode)
GCAGCAGCCCTGTATGACGGCACTGTCACTATTCGTAACGCCAGCCCGAACTACATGGTGCAGGACGTTTGTTTCTTCCTGAAAAAGCTGGGCGTCGATATTAAAGGTATCGGCACCACCACCCTGACCATCACCGGCAAAAAGAAGATCGACCAGGATATCGAATACTACCCAAGCGAAGACCCTATCGAGGCCATGAGCCTGATTGCCGCGGGTATCGTCACCGACTCGGAGATTACCATCACCCGCGCACCGATTGAATTTATCGAGCTGGAACTGGCAATCCTGACCGGCATGGGCCTCGAGTACGATATGACCGAGGAATACAAGGCGCGCAACGGACACACCCGCCTGGTCGACATCTCGCTCAAGCATTCTACCCTGCACGCACCCAAGGATAAGCTCCACAGTATGCCATTCCCAGGTGTCAACATGGACAATTTGCCGTTCATGGGCCTGATCGCCACCGTTGCGCACGGCCGTACGCTCGTGCACGACTGGTCGTACGAAAACCGCGCCATTTACTTTACCGAGCTCACCAAGCTCAACGCCAACATTGAGCTGGTCGACCCGCACCGCGTCTACATTACCGGCCCCACTAAGTGGAAGGCCGCCGACGTCATTGCGCCGCCAGCCCTTCGGCCATCAGTTGTCATTCTCCTAGCTATGCTCGCGACACCGGGCACATCGATCCTGCGCGACATTTACTCGATTAACCGCGGTTACGAGGACCTGGCCACTCGTCTCAATACCCTTGGCGCCGAAATAGAGACCGTTCGCGAGATATAACACTGGCAATATAGTCAACATTATTGTATTATAACCCCAAGCCGGCTCCAACCGGGAGCTGGCACCCTACCTCTGGGGTGATCATATGAACGACACCGACGCCGTTCTGTCCATCGACACGGGTGGTACGAGCACGCGCCTGGCGGTCGTTCGGCTCAGTGATGGCCAGGAAATCTGCCGGCACGTCCTCAAGACACACCCGACAGATTTCGAGCGCTCTATGCACGAGATCGCGACAGCCGGCAAGTCCCTGACCGTGGACTGCCACCTCGTGGCAGTCGGCATGGGTGTCGCGGGAGTCGTCACGCAGGGCGTCCTGACCGGCTCTGGCAATTTGCCGGGGTGGGTTGGCCGCGACATCGAGATGTCGCTGTACCGCGCGTTCGGCGTGCCCGTGATCGTCATGAACGACGCGCAGGCGGCCGGCATGGGAGAGTACGCCGCCCTGGAACAGCCGATCATCTACGTGATCTGGGGTACGGGAGTGGGTGCAGCCCTCATCGTCAACCACCATGGCAGCACCCTCCCGCTCGCCACGGAGCTCGGCCACGTCGTGATCAACAAGAAGAGCCGGCTGCTGTGCGGCTGCGGTGGCCGAGGCCACCTCGAGGCACATGTCGGCGGCGCCAACATCCCCAAGCGTCGGCTCGGATGGCGGCGCGGCCGCAAGGCCGAGCACCTGAAGGACCGCGGCTGGAACACGCTGCTCGGCGAGATGGCCATCGGCCTGCGGAGCATCTCCACCGCGGCTCCCGGCCTGCCGATCGTTCTGGGTGGTGGCGTGGCGACCAAGCAGTCGCACCGCCTGCCGGCACTCCAGAAAAAGGTCAGCCGGCTCAAGTCGAGCTGCCCCGCCCCCGAGCTGCACCCCGCCAAGCACGGCGAGGACAGCGGCCTGGTCGGTGCGGGCTTCGCGGCCCGGCAACTCGTCATGGCCTAACGGCCGGAGGTCTTTTTGCGGTTTTTCTTCCTCACCCAAAGAAAAACCGCGCACGTCCCTGAATACACGCTAAAAATATCTGGCCTTACCCCCGTCGGGTGTGCTACAATAGCTGTTGTTCATGGCGAATGTAGCTCATCTGGTTAGAGCGTCGGGTTGTGGTTCCGAAGGTAGTGGGTTCGATCCCCATCATTCGCCCCAAGAAATTATTCAAAGACTCCCCCGCGGAGTCTTTTTGGTATCATAAGTAGTATGAACCTAAAAGACTACTACGCTACGATCTTTCAGGACGGCCTGCCTGAAACACACAATGCACCGTGGGATATTATTCAGAATCTCGAATCAACAGTATGGGAGCTGCTCGACAACCTCCCAGAGGAATACGACATTTCCGGCGGCGTTGCCATCCACGCCTCGGCCATCGTCGATCCAAGTACCATCATTAAAGAACCGGCTATCATCGGCAAGGATTGCTTTGTCGGGCCGCATGGACTGATTCGCGGCGGGGTGATAATGGCAGAAAAGGCCAGTATTGGTGCCAGCTGCGAGGTAAAGCGTACCGTCCTGGGACCAAAGAGCCACCTCGGGCACTTTAATTTCATTGGTGACTCAATCGTAGGTAGCAACGTCAACGTCGAGGCGGGCGCGGTTATCGCCAACCACTTCAACGAACGCCGGCCAAAAGACCAAGGCATTCGGGTTCGGGTAGACAACCAAATCATCGAGACAGGCACAACGCGTTTCGGCTCGGTGATTGGCGACCATTCACGTATCGGCGCCAACGCCGTACTCACACCAGGTACGATCCTTAGGCCGAACACCATCGTGCCCCGCCTTGGCCTAGTCGACCAAGCCGCTTAACGGTAGGGGTTGTAGTTTCGCCCGGGGGGCTCCGAAAAGTTATTGCGTTTTGGCACCTGCAGCGGTTTTGCGCCGCCGCGCGCCGGTGAGGGCGTTTCGCCCGCATTGAACGCCTGGCGTGACATGCGGTATTTGTGCTTGTGATGACCGCCTGGCGTTTGCTCCGGGGCTTCTATCCGTTTGATAAGCTCTTCTTTCAAACGCTCGCCTGCCGAGGCTACCGATGATTCGCTATAGCGACGGATCATCTGGCGGTTCTGATCGGCCTGGCGGCGCTGTCCGAATGACTGCGCGTTGGTAGACCCCATCGAAGCGCCGTTCGCCGCGTCGGCAAAGGTGTGCGAGTGGAACGGTTTGTTGGCGTCATTGCCTGTAAATTTATTCAACATAGTTATGGTTTATATTATACGCCAAAACCTGTTATAATTTGAAAACGCGCGGGCGTCGTATAATGGCTAATATACGTGCCTTCCAAGCATGTGATGCGAGTTCGATTCTCGCCGCCCGCACCAAAGTAAAAAGACATCTCGTAATGGATGTCTTTTTACTTTGCCGTGCAGTATACTAACCATAAGAATAATAAAAGGAATACCGTGGCACGACTACCACAACCCGGCAGCGACGAAGGACAATGGGGAACGATTCTCAATGATTTTTTGTCACAATCGCACGACGCCTCAGGCAACCTTAAAAGTGGAACGGTAGGTGCCACACAGCTTGCCAACAACTCGGTTTCCACCGCAAAGCTACAAGACGGCGCGATTACCAGCGCCAAAATCGCCGACGGCGCCATCAGCAGTACCAAAATTGCCGCCGATCCAAGCACCGAAGCCGGCATCCGCTCACTGCTCATCTTGTATTCGCCGCCTAACATCATCAATGCCAAATATAGCGACGATTACGCCGCCGCTACCCTGTGCCGGTACGATGACGTCATACTTGGCAGCGGCCTTGAAGATTCGGGTAACGCTTACCATGCCAGCACGCAGACAATCATACAAAAAGTCGCGAGCATCGCCCCATCAACTGTTCTTTGGGGATATATCGACACGGGAGTTACTACCGGCAACCTGCCGCTTGCCACTATCCAAGCCAAGGTCGATGCCTGGATTGCTATGGGGGCGGGCGGCATTTTTCTTGATACATTCGGCTACGACTATCACACCCCGCGCTCACGCCAGAATAGCATCCTTAGCTACGTTCACAGCAAAGGCGTTGGCGCCATGATTAACGTCTGGAATCCCGACGATGCGCTCAGCTCAACAGTCGACCTTACCTACAACCCCTCGGGCGAAGCCACGGTCGCCGGCGCCAACGACGCCCTCCT
>DASTSD010000063.1:0-5539 GCA_035760845.1 Saccharimonadales bacterium (SeqCode)
TGCGCGCGGGTGACCGGCGTCTCGCCCTTGAGGGCGATCAGCAGCATCATGATGCCGCCCCACATGGCGCACGCCGTGGCGGTGATGCCGACCGTGAGGAACTGCCGCGACCCGACGCCGTACTGGCTCCCCATGTAGTAGGTGATGGCACCGGTGGAGCCGATCTGGAGGATCGTGTCGTTGATGCCGTCGAGGTCGAGGTTCGGGTAGCGGTCGCTGAGGCCTCCCCACTTTCGGACGGCGACGCCATCGACGAGGTCGGTGGCCCACGCGAGGCCGAGGATGAGAAACGCCGGCGTCCAGGCCTCGGCCATGAGGGCCAAGGCGAACGGCACGACGGCGAGCGCACGAAGGATCGACAGCGCGTCACCGACGTAGAGGGTGGTCTGGCGGATGGGTCGCATCTTGCAAGTTCCCTTCGGGAGCGGACTGTTGGTTAAATTATATAATTGTTTTGTAATAAAGTCAATCAATATGGACAGATTGTATCTTTTGCTAACAGGGGCAGAAATTGACTTAACAACAATAAAATGGTAATATAAGTAAAGATAGACCCTGTATGTCCATCGAACCTCCCACCTTTCCGTCCACGACTCACGACTGAGGAGACCAATGACCCTTCAGGACTGGCAGCTGCTCGTTCTCATCGGGCTGCTGTTCATGCTGGCGCGCAGACTGATGCGCGCCATTCCGGGAAACACCATGATGCATGGGCGCCGCGGGTACGCCGCGCTGCTCGTCGTCTTCACGAGTCCCGTCATGCTGGCTCTGCTGGGCCACTTCGGCGAGAACCGTCCGTGGTCCGACTTCACCCACCTCAGCACCCTGCCGTGGTCGGTGGTGTTCGGTGACGGGCTGGTCCTGCCGCTCGCGGTACTGGTCGCTGGCGCGTCCGCGCCCGACTGGTATGACAAGCCGCTCGCGACGTCGCGCTTGTGGCGCTGGGGAAGCGCGCTGGCCGGCCTGGCGTTCGGCATCGCGTTCCACCACTGGGACGCGGCCAACTACCGCCGTGATGGCTACGCCGAGTACGTCGACTCCCTCACCAAGGCCTGGCACGACTTCGCAGTCTTCTCCATCCTGTTCGCGCTGCTGCTGTGGCTGGCCGTGCTGGTCTTCAGCTACGCCGAGCGCCCGCACAAGCTGGTGTTCGGCGTGCTGCTGCTGATGCAGGCCGGTCTCATGGCCGCCGACACGATGCGCGGCCTCAAGCCGTCCAACATGCACGCCGCCTGCGACCTCGCCTGTGGTTCGCAGAACCTCGGCGTGCACCTGCACGATCTGCTGGCGTGGCTGGTCCCCATCCTCTGAAGAGAAAGGTGGGAGCGCCGCCCAAGTACCGCGTTGTCTTCGGACGACTGCGGGAACGGGCGGCGTTTTCACTTTGTGGCATATGCATATAAGCTGCGTATCTTGATTTTTTAATGATTTTATAGTAAAATATACACCTGTGAGCTGCCGCGACACCATCGCGCTGCGGCTTCGTTCTGTCCATCACCTACTTCGAGGGAGCAAAACCTCAATGAACACCTCCGGAACCCCCGGCCACCACGACCCACTCGGGTTGTTCTGGTACGCCTCGTGGATGGGCGGGCACGGCTTCTTCGTGAGCCTGCTGCTCTGCCTCTTCCTGGCGCCGCTGGCCATGATGCTCATCGCCCCGATCTTCGAGACGCGGCTGCTGCCGCTCGGCAAGGCGCAGTTCGACGGGTTCTTCCCCGGCACGCTGTTCCTGGCCATCGGCACGGCCATCCTGCTCAAGCTCGCGAACGGCCTGCCGTCCGAGGCCCACTGGTACAACTCGTTCTGGTGGCACTTCGCCGTGCAGGCCGCCACGATCGTCGGCGCCGTCATCATGACGCTCGGCGACCGGAAGATCTACCCCAAGCGGGCGCTCTGGTCGCCGACGAAGATCTGGAACAACCTCATGTACGCCTTCTACGGCTACGTGCTCATCACCGTGATCGTCGCACAGATCTTCGGCGCCGAGTGGGGGTTCTGGATGGGTGTCTGGGAGGCGGTCGCCGCCCTGTTCATCGCCATGTGGGTCGTCCGGCTGCGCCGCGACGCCCGCCTGCCGAAGGACGACCCCGACCTGTTCAACTACAAGGTCGCTTCCGCCCACCGCGAGGACTGGAAGCCGATCTGGAGCACGGTCCGGGAGATCCTGGCCGCCCGCCGCTGAGGCTCCCCGAAGTACGGTGAGGACGCCGCCCAAGTACCGCGTTGTCTTCGGACGACTGCGGGAACGGGCGGCGTTTTCATTTTTATTTGATATACTGATAGCCATGTATAAACGCGTTCTCTTAAAGTTATCGGGTGAACAGCTACAGGGTAAGTTTGACGGCGGTTTCGACGCCGAACGTGCCGCGTGGATCGCCCAAGAAGTCAAGAAAATCAACGGCAGCCAAGTAGTCATTATGATCGGTGGCGGCAACTACGCCCGCGGTGCCCAGCTGGCTGGCGGCGGCATCGGCCGCGTAACAGCGGACAATATCGGTATGATGGCGACTATGATGAACGCGTTGGCATTGGCCGACGTTTTTAATGACAACGGCGTTTCCGCCCGGGCGCTTAGCAATATCCGCGCCGACCAGATCGTTGACCAGTTCACTCACCGACGGGCAATCTCCCACCTGGAGAAAAACCGCGTGGTGATCGTGGCGGGCGGTATTGGCCGGCCCTACCTTACGACCGACACCGCAGCGGTCAACCTGGCGCTCGAGATGGACTGCGACGCTATTCTTAAGGCAACCAAGGTCGACGGCGTGTACGACAGCGACCCGGCCACCAACCCTGCCGCCGTACGCTACGACAAGCTGACGCTCCTTCAGGCCGTCGAACAGCCCGACGTGCGCGTGATGGACAAGGCCGCGATTGCCCTTGCCTACGACCACCAGCAGTCCATCGTTGTTTTTGAGCTGTTAAAAGAAGACAATATCAGGCGCGCGGTTGCCGGCGAGCCGATTGGTACCACGATTTCGGCCGAAGCCTGATACTATAAATATATGAATTACGGAGCGTGGATCAAAACGCACCTTAACCAGGTGACGATTGAAAACGATAGCCGCTCGGTCAGCCTGTGGTGCGGCGAGCCGAGCGACAAACCGCTGCTTCTTCTTGTGCATGGTATTAGCGGCGATCATGTCGGCCTGGTGCCGCTCGCCGCGGAGCTCATTAAAGATTACCGGGTTGTCATGCTCGACCTGCCGGGACATGGTGGTAGCGATCAGCTGCCTATCCCCGACGCCAAAACGCTGCAGGCGTGGTTCGATGCCGTAGTAGAAAAAATAGAAAGCCAGCTTGGTAGTATTACCGCGATCTGTGCCCACTCATTTGGCTGCTCGGCGGTTATCAGCAGTCGTACGCTTGCCAAAAAGAAAGTCATTTTGCTTAACCCCGTCCCTGCCCCAAGCGGCGCGTATGCCACGTATTCGCGCATGATCATGGATTCGGCGCATTTTTGGGCGCATGTATACAACTGGCCGCCATTTATTTTGCTACGCGGCATGACCCTCGCAAAAGTCCGCCAGCGTGATGCGCTGCGACGTGTCAGGTGGGTTGGGCTGCATTCGCGGCCGTCGTTCGAGCAGATCGTGTTCCAGGCCGGTTTGGTTGATATGATCCTGGACGGCTCGGCGTATAAGCACGCCAAAGACGGCAAAGTCAGCCTGGTAGTATGCGGCATGTACGATACCACCGCCCGCCAGCGTGACACGCTCGATATGGAGGTGGTATTCGGCCCGACCAAGACGGTATTTTTGAAGGGCGGCCACTTGGTGCCTATCGAGTCACCCGACCGTGTTGCGCATTTGATACGAGATTGTCTGGTATAATACCAAGCAATGAAGAAACTTCGCATCAACATGGTTTCGGAGAGTGATATCTCCGTTCAGGGACACGGCGTCCACACGGCATACGACGAAATGGCAAGCGCGCTCGAAAAGCGCAGCGACGTAGAGCTTATCCGCGGCAAGTTCGGCGAGCAGCTGGACGTCGATGTCGTGCACATGCACACCATAGGTAACCGCACCTGGAAAAAGCTCCGCCAAAAAGGCCCTAAAAAAGTCGTTTCGGCGCACATCGTGCCAGCCTCGCTTGTGGGCTCGATTATTTTGGCCGATTATTGGCTGCCGCTTGCCCGCCGCTACATGCGCTGGTACTACAACAAGGCCGACAAGGTCCTGGCTGTCTCGGGCACGGTTGCCAAGGTACTGCACGAGGATTTGGACGTGCCAAAAAACAAGATCGAGGTGTTTTATAACACCATCGACACGAGCCGCTATAAGTTTACCGACAAGCAAAAGGCCGAAGCCCGTAAAAAGCTGAAGCTCAAAAAAGACGCGTTCGTCGTGCTTGGTATCGGCCAGGTGCAGCCGCGCAAACGCCTGGATATCTTTGTAAAGATGGCGAACGAGCTGCCCGACGTGACGTTCGTATGGGTTGGTGGGATACCGTTCAAGCAATTGGGCGCCGACTACAACGCCATGCAAAAGCTGATGGCCAGCGCGCCAAAAAACCTGCTGCTGCCGGGTATTGTTCCCCACGACCAAGTGGCGGGCTACCTTGCCGCTGCCGACGTGTTCTGCCTGCCTGCCGAGCAGGAAAACCACCCGATGTGCGTGCTTGAAGCGGCCGGCGCCAACCTGCCGATCGTCCTGCGCGACATTCCCGAATACGACGATACGTTCGCTGGTGACGCCATACGTTGTAAAGATGACGGTTTTTCGGCAGCGATCAAAAAACTGCACGAAAACACTAGTGAATACAAGAAGTGGCAAAAGAAAGCCGGCGTTATTGCTAAGCGGTTTGATAGCGCGGCGGCTGCCGAACGCCTCGTCAAACTCTACAAGCAGCTGATATAATAGGACGAGTTATGCGTATCGGACTTTTTACCGACACTTATCGGCCGTCGATCAACGGCATCGTGTTCGTCGTCGAATCACTCAAGAAGCACCTAGAGGCCCAAGGCCACGAGGTCTATATTTTTTGCCCCGGCAGCTCGATCCGCCCGGGCCGTCACGCCGAGGCGTTTGACGAGGACGAGCACGTCATCCGCTTCCCGAGCATCAAGGGTGCGTTTTATGACGATTACGACATGAGCTTGTTTTTCCCGCCGCGTGTGCTGTCGCGGATCAAAGAGCTCGACCTCGACGTGATTCACTTTTTCACCC
Source organism: Saccharimonadales bacterium (SeqCode) (assembly GCA_035760845.1). Lineage (GTDB taxonomy): Bacteria > Patescibacteriota > Saccharimonadia > Saccharimonadales > Saccharimonadaceae > CAMLKC01. Next base: position 5,175 of record DASTSD010000063.1, read on the forward strand.
CGAGCCAAGTAGGTATGATGGGCGTTTACGCTTCGCACAAGTGCGGGATTCCGCTGGTCGCCCAGCACTGTACCGACCTCCGTGAGTACGTCGAACATTACCGTGACGCCATGCTGCTGCCGGGCCTTTTGGCGCTGATCACTTTGCTGCCATTTGCCATGAAAGTCAACGGCAAGGACGTGCGCGAACTGCTTAAAATGTACCTGCCCCGCCGCGAACGCGTGCAGTGGAACATCGATATCGTCGAGCGCGTGCTGACGCTGATTTACAGCAAGTGCGACGCCGTAATTGCCCTGAGCCGCAAAAGCAAGGAGCAGCTCGAGAGCTGGCAGACCAACGAAGATTACTGCTACGAAGTCACCCTG
>DASTSD010000064.1:0-5461 GCA_035760845.1 Saccharimonadales bacterium (SeqCode)
AGAACTGCAGCTCCCCCACCTGCCGCTGGCGTGCGAAAAACGGACCTTGCTGTAGCTGTAGCCGCCTTGTTTTGCTAGGTACGCCAGGCGTTTTGGCAAGTAGCTTTTTGCCTCGATACGCAGTGCCTCGATGACCGCGTCACGGATAGTACGGCTGACGGCGGGGTCGTCGGGCGAACTGCCCTCGGGGAGAGAAGCGATGATTTGCTGGCCATGGCGCGAGACGCTATGCTTGGAGCTTGTGACCGGTCGGATGATAAGCGTGTGGCTCTTGCCAATCTGCATGCCGTGCTCGAACGGCGTGTCTCCGCCCTGTTCGGCGAGCATGGCGCGCAGCTGCTCGCGCGATGATTTGATGAGCCGCTTGACCAAAAAAGTCGGTGCGTACAGCGGCAGTGAGGCGCGCAGCCTGCCGTCGGGCGCTACCCGGATACGAACGTGCGATGCGCGGGCGCTGCGCCGAAGGGTGATGTGGCCGAATTCTTCGTCGATGACGCTTGGCAACGGCGTGTCCTACCGAATTGTTATGTTACGTCTGCTATCTTGGGTTGGCCGTACAGGAGCAGTAACGTGCTTGGAGATATTCGCGCGCGGCTCGGATAATTTCTTGAGGACGACCTTTGCCTGCGTGGCGTAGGTGTGCTTGCCGCTGATGACGACGGGCTTTTCGACGGCGGTCGGCGCCACGAAACGGCGGGCGGCGTGGTCGTACTCCTCGCCCTTGAGGATACGGCTGTAGGTTTCGGTGCTTTTACGGCTGGAGCGGGTGCGTGCGGTTGCCGGGTCGGTCTGTACCCACACGAGGAGCATTTCGTAGCCAGCGGTCTTGGCGGCGCGGGCTAGTTCGCTGCGGACGGTGCGGTTGTCGGCGATGCCGTCGACAATGATTGTCTGCTTGGTTTTAAGCAGTTCGTCGAGCTGGTCGCGGGCTATAGGCTCGGCCTCGGGCGCCTCCTGGCCAAGATAAACAGCGATCTTTTCGTAGCTGACCAAGGGCGCATGGAACGTCGCGGCGAACTTATCCGCAAAAAAAGATTTGCCGCTACCCGGAATGCCTACCACTACGATGAGATGCGGTTTCGAAAGGCTCAACGATTTCATATATGACAGTATAGCAAAAATGTGGCTGAATGGCATGTTTAGCATACGCGAATATATTTTATACCGCTTATGTTTAAGCAATGCGCGACAAAATTGACATTTTACAAAATCCATGATACAATGCAACGAAACTAAGGTTTGTGGAGAACCAAGGGAGGAAAACTAGGAGCATGAAGAGGTTTTATGCATCACTCGCGTCATTGACGCTGGTTGTCGCAGGGTTACTATTATTTAATTTCATGGGGGCCGACTCGAACGCGGCACTGCCTCGTGACTGTGACAACAACTCTATTATTTACTGTGGTGGTATTACGCCGAGCGAGCTCGCCGACCGCTACAAAGCCAACAAGACCGGCGATCTTAAGACGGTTTACAGTCACTACGGCCTCAGTGAGTACGAAATGACCCACGCCGGCACGGCTGCCAAAATGGGTGAAGTTCACCGCGACGGCCGCATTACCGTTAACGGCGAAACCGTCGCTACCGGTGCCAAAAGCATCGGCCGCCAACAGCTTTACGCTAACCGTACCAAGGTAAAGATCGGCAGTAAGTACTACTACGAGGGTTCACCTGAGTACAGCTACGCCAAGGGTGTCGAATCGATCGTTGCGTACGTATTCTTTGACAAGGACGGCAACTTCAAGGCAGCGGTTATGACCTCTTGTGGTAACCCGGTGCGCGCTACTCCAAAACCAAAGCCATCGTACGTTTGTAACTCGCTGACCGCTGACAAGATCAGCCGCACGGAACGCAAGTTTACCGCCAGCGCTAGCGCCAAGAACGGTGCGTCTATCGCCAGCTACACCTCCGATTTTGGTGACGGCAACGAAAAGACCACCACTGCCGCTTCCCAGAGCCACACTTACGAAAAGCCAGGTACCTACACTGCCAAGCTGACCGTCAACATCAAGGTCAACGGCAAGTCCCAGACCGTCACCGGCCCTAAGTGCCAGGCACAAGTTACTATCGAGACTCCACCGCCTACTCCCGAATATCTCTGTAACGCCCTGACCGTCGACAAGATCGACCGCACGCACTTCAAGTTTTCTACCGACTACACGGTAACGCACGCTACGTTCAAGAAAGTCACGTACGTCATCACTGACGACCAGGGTAACGAAATCGCCCAGCTCGACGGCGACACCTACGCCCAGGACAAGCCAGGCGCTTACAGCGTCCAGGCAACCATCACCGTTGACGTCAACGGCAAAGAAAAGACCGCGACCAGCGACAGCTGTAAAGCGCAGTTTACGGTTACTCCGCCAAACAAGGTAGAAGTTTGTGACCAGAACACCGGCAAGACTATCACTGTCGAAGAAAAAGACAAAGATAAGTACAAGCCAGTCGGTGACGCCGCCTGCCAGCCAAAACCTCCGGTTGAGCTGCCTCACACCGGTCCAGCTGAAACTATCGGCAGCATCGTCGGCCTTGGCTCACTGATCGCTTCGATCGGTTACTACGTAGCCAGCCGCCGCGGACTGCTCGCTGAGCTTCTCGGTCGCTAAAACAAACGACCGACACGCTAAAAGATCCCCACATTGGGGATCTTTTGCTATATACTAGTCCTATGCCTGAAAAACTTCATAAACACGCCACACCCCGCGTATTTCTTACCTCGGGGATCCTTACTGTTCTTACGCTAGGGCTTGTCCTGTACTTCATGGGCCCGCAGGCGATGCTGATTGCCGCCATGCTGATGATTATCGAGCTGACGTTCAGCTTTGACAACGCCATCATCAACGCCCGGACGCTCGCAAAAATGAGCCCGTTCTGGCAAAAAATGTTCATGACAGTGGGTATTTTCATCGCCGTGTTCGGGATGCGCGTCATCTTCCCTATCGTTATCGTCATGGCGACCGCCGGGCTGTCGTGGAATGAAGTGGTGCACCTGGCCTTTAACGACCCGGAAAGATACGCCGAAGAGCTCCACCACGCCCACCCAAGCATCGCGGCATTTGGCGGTATGTTCCTCTTTACGCTTGCGCTCCAGTTCTTCTTTGATAGCTCGCGGGAAATCCGCTGGCTGCACGCTATCGAGCGTCCGATGCAAGAAATCAGCCGCCGCGGGCTGTATATCATTGTGAGCGCCGTCTTGCTTGGTATTATCACGCTTATTCCGGCTAATCCATATCCTGGCCAAACGCTCACCGCAGGTTTGATGGGTATCGCCGCTTATGTCTTGATTCACGGGTTGTCCGAGGCCTTTACGCGCCACCACGAAAAAGCCGAAAAGCGCGCTGTCAAGGGAAAGGTGCTGCAGGCCGGTGCTATGGCTGGCCTGACCTCGTTCCTCTACCTCGAAGTGCTCGACGCCAGCTTTAGCTTTGACGGCGTTATCGGTGCGTTTGCTGTCACGAAAGACGTAATATTGATCGCGGCCGGCCTTGGTGTGGGTGCACTATGGGTGCGCTCGATGACGCTGTATATCGTGCACCGTAAAGTGCTCAACACATATCGCTACCTCGAACACGCCGCGCACTATGTGATTGGTGCGCTCGCTGTTACGCTGCTACTCGGTATTTTCTTCGAGATCCCAGAAATGTACGTCGGTGTGCTGGGGCTGCTGGTAATTGGCACGGCAATCGCCAATTCCATCCAGGATAACAAAAAGGACCTCGCTAGTTCGTAGAAGCCAGCTCGCAGGAGGTTGGCAGGCCGCTGTATGCCTCGTACCGTTTGAGGGCGGGCGCTACGGAAGCTAACTGGACGTCGCTCGGCGCCTCGAGTGATGTAATAAGGATCGTCTGGCTTTTGCTCCGGACGGTCTTTTTCCATGTTGCAACAACCTGGCCATTGTTCACGAGCGTCGGTAAAAACATGCCGTTGTTACCTGGGACGATACGGTTGGTATGTTCGAGCGCCAACGCGGCCGTACGGTCTTTGTAACCGAGCATGTATTCGTCAAACCCTGGCAAAAGATACGTGGCGGGTGCGGCGGGTTCTACGGCGGGGTCGAACCAGTAAACGGTGCCATTCTCTTCTTGGCTGGCAAGTGCCGTGCCCGCAAGCTCTATGCCAAGCCGGGCGTCTTTTACGGTGAGTTTGCCCCAGCCGGCAAAATCGCGCAGGCTGGCTGGACCGTGGCTTTTAAAATACCTGGTGGCGAGTTCTTTTAGCGCCTCTTCGCGGGTGCGTTCTGGCGTTGGCGGCAGCCACTCGTCCATCAAGACGAACGTCGGCTGTTTGCCTTCGTGCGGCCCAAAACAAATGAGTGTCATTGCCGCCCAATGATACAGCAGGTGGCTGCCGCGCTGCTCTGCGGTCGCGATTCCCGCATCGTCAAGACGGCTTAAGAGGTCGTTTCTCGTCAGGCATTTGCCGCCCTCAAGCGCTCGCACGATAACATCCCGTGCGGCCGCAAGCACTGCATCGTCGATCGCCAGCTGTTTGCGGCGGCTAGTTGCAGCGGCGAGAGCACGCGGTGCAAGTAACTGCGTGATCCAGCGGGCATCTTCGGCCGCCAAAAAATGCAGCGTCCCTCGCATAGGCCAAGTGCGGACGATCTGCCGTTCGGCGATGGCTTTTTCTACATCGTCTTTCGTAAGGTTTGGCGTGCGCAGCGCGATTGCCCACAAGGCGCCGTTGTAGTCTTGGGCTTGCATGGCGCCCATCCAGGCGACGACGTCATGTGCTGTTTTGAAATCCGCCTGTGCGATATGCTGGCTCGATAGCCGAAGGTTCGCGATATCCATGGCTATACCAGCGAAGCTTCCTGAATCTTACGGATAAACCGGTGCATGCTCGGGTCAAACAGCTCCAGGGGGCTCTTTAGGACTTCGTCGAGGCTCCACCATTTCACGTCGGCAAATTTGTACGGCTCAATAACAAGCGGCGTGTCTTCGCTTGCCTCAAGCACGTACCAAAGTGACACGTCGGTATGTTCGCCTTGGCCGTTTGTGGTCGTGACGGTGATAAAATGCGGTTTTCTCTCGCCCAGGAAAGTCGCGGCAAACCCGAGTTCTTCCTTGCATTCACGCAGTGCCGCCTCGGCCGGGTCTTCGTCGGGTTCGACGTGTCCGCCGGCAGGCAGCCACAATTTGGCGAGCAGATGATCCTGCAAAAGGATCTTTTTGCTCTTTGGGTCAATGATGGCAAAGTAACTGACCAGATGCTTGGGCGGAATATCAGGTTTTTTGATACGGTAGAGTGGCGCGTCGCTCGCAATCCAGTCCAGCGCGTCTTGTTGGTCACGGTTCTCACGCACGTCGTGCGGCGCAATAGCAGCGACAAGCGTGTGTAGCTGTTCCCTATTCATCGGCCGCCTCGGTAAGCTGCGCTGCCACGTTAAAGACGGCGGTCTCGACCAGCTGCAGGCGGTTAACTTTGCCATTCGTAAAGTGCGGGAACGGATCTTTAAGCG
>DASTSD010000065.1:0-2903 GCA_035760845.1 Saccharimonadales bacterium (SeqCode)
GGTCAGTACTAATTTTGCCATGCGAACGGGCCACGGCCTGCTCCTTAATGCACCGCGGAGCATGGCTGGCGGCAGCGATCTGCATCACCTTTCGTATGCCTTTTTCGGCAAAAATACCGGCGGCCGTTTCTATCTCGGCTACAGTATTCTTGATTTCGCGCGTCACGATGATATTTTCGAACGCTTGTCGCAGCGCCGATAGCTCGCTTTCGCTCAGGCTATCCAGCAGAGGCTTGAGGCGCGGGAATTCATGCAGCCGGTCGAAGTTATCGAGCAAAAATTGCTTGGTGTAGTGACCTTCGTCGAGGCCGTCTTTCCACGACGGGCCGCAGCCAATAACGATCGCGGCCGGTTCTTCGGTTGGCTCGAGCGTCAGCAATACACGAACGAGGGTTGCCAGGTCGCCCAGCTTATCCTTGTTGGGAACGCCAAACACCAAATCTTCCCAAGCCACCGTTTCAAGGTGCCGGCAGTGCACCAAAATTCCGATTTTCGTCATATTTCTCCTCTAGACTTTCAGCATGTCGGGCAGCGGGTCGCCGAGGCGTACCACAGGCAAATTGTAAACCATATCTTTTGGTTCGTTACCAAGATGTGGGTACTCGGCGCGGTAGGCGGTCATGATATCACCGAACGCCGCTTCGTTCCAATCAAACCCGAGCTTCTCGGCCGCGCTTTTTACCGCCTCCTCGCTCGAGGCTTCGATTTCTATGAAGTGGTCGATCCACGGCCATTCGTCGATGACGACTTCGGCATCACCGAGTTCCCATATCTCGCGGCGGGTCTCCTGCACGCTGCGCGCTTCCAGGCCGATCGTCTTCAGCAGCTCTACAGCCGCCTCGTAGTCGCCTACGTTAAACTCGATTTCTTTGGCGCCGGTAAGGGACATTTCGTCGAACTGTTTGTACGTCATTGCCACGCGGTAGCCTTCGTCACGCACGCGCAGGTAGGCGTGGCGGCTATCCATGTCGTCACTGCGAAAGATAACGCGGCGCATGTCTTTCATAGGCTGTTTGCAAGTAGCGTCAGCAGATTCAAGCCGGCGACGAATATCCTCTGGGTCGACATGGAGGAATTTGGCTTCGATTTCGGTCTTCATTATTTTTAGTGTAGCACGAAGCCAAAGGTGACTAGTAGCATGCCTACCAAAGCCAGAAAAGGCGCGCCGTTTTTTGGCGCGCCCATCATTTTTACTTACACCAGCCCGTTTGGCTCAACCCTAAAAGCTAATCGTTTTGGTGACTGTTCTTTCCACCTTGGCGCTTTGCCTCGGTCGGCTGGGCTTTTGCCCCCGCCTGTCCTGCTTTGTGCGGATCGGCACCGTTCTCGCTGCCGAACTTACCCGTACTGGCTGCTGCGCCCTTTTTTGCGATCTTCGAGACTTCGTCCTTGTCCATCGCTGCAAAACCGCGGTTGTTGGTGTTGTTGGTTGAATTTGCCATACATCCTCCTTTACCTTATGTTTGCACTTTAACTATAGCCCGGCCCCGGTCCGACGGCCGTTAGCTTTATTACGTAGCAGGCGCCAAAACATTACAGTCTGTTTGTGATTTTATAAACAACCCCCGAGATGATAGGCACGGCGGCGCCCGCTCGAAAATCAGCATAAAAACCATAAAAACTGTACAATGAAACAATGAAGGCTACGCTTACTCCCCTCAAGCATCTTCTTGCCGACGCGAGAGAAAAGCGCTACGAAAGCGGCCAAATCCTCCTCTACGCCGGCGATGCCGTCACCGAGGTCCACATCCTTACCACCGGGATCGTAAAGGTTTACGAAATCGACGACAAAGGCCAAGAAAAGATTCTGCAAATCATAAAAGCGCCGGCTATATTGCCGCTTAGCTGTTTTCTTGATACCACTCCCCCCGTCGCTTGGTATTACGCCGCGCTCACCGATGTCGACTTGTCCGTGTTTTCACTCGCCAGCCTCCACGAACAATTGAAACTCCACCCCAGCCTCAACTCCTACATCATCAACTGGCTCGCCGTCGAAACCCATGAGCTCATGGTCCGGCTCAACAACATGAACAAAACCGAAGCAAAAGATAAGGTCGTCTCGATCCTGAAGTTTTTGTACGTGTACTACACCGGTGCCGAACACCGCGGTTGGCGACGGGTAGAATTCCCTGTCACTCACCAATTCATTGCGGACATGGCTGGCCTCGCGCGTGAAAGCGTCAGCATTCAGATGAGCCAACTCCAAAAAGAAAAGGCTATCCGCTTGCGACGCCCTTATCTTGAGCTTCATCATGATAAACTGCTTAAGTTATAATTTACTACGCGCCAGCTTGCAGTGGTACAATGAAGGTAGCTCTTAATTAAGGAGGATGTATGCACGAAGACAAGCAAACAACCGAGGTACAAGAGACAACTAAGCGCGTCGGCGATACCAATGTCCAGCGCGAAACCGTCAGCCAGAGGACCGCGACGCCTGGTACGGTGGTATTCCAGCGGGTGGTCTGGTATATCACGGGCATTATCATTGCACTGCTAGTGCTGCGCCTCGTCCTTCTCATGCTCGCTGCGAACGACAATGCAGGGTTCGTCAGCTTCATTTACACGGTCAGTGGGCTCTTTGCAGCACCGTTCTTTGGCATATTTAACTACCAGCCTACCTACGGGCAATTCACGTTTGAGGTCAGTACGGTCGTTGCCATCGTAGTGTACGCGCTCATGGGCTGGGGTATTGCCAAGCTCGCCACGCTCAGCCGCCCGCAGGACGAAGTCTAGGCATGTGCCGGAATATCAAAGTTTTATTTAACTTTGACCCGCCAGCCACCGACGAAGAAATCCGTGACGCTGCGCTGCAGTTTGTCCGCAAGTTATCAGGCTATCACCACCCGTCCGAAGCCAACGAAGCTGCGTTCAACAAGGCAGTCGACGAGGTTGTCGTCGCCGCC
>DASTSD010000066.1:0-3594 GCA_035760845.1 Saccharimonadales bacterium (SeqCode)
TCCCGTCGAACTCGACGCGTTGCAGGTCAAAAAGGTTTAGTCAGTTTTACCTACAAAAACACCTCCTTACTCGGAGGTGTTTTTGTTTTCTTCGGGTTCGCCTTCAAACGATTTGATGATATCAATAAGGTCGGAGAGCTCGATCTCGGCTTTGATGACGTAGCCGTCCATATCTTTTTGTACCTTGGGGTCGACGCGCGAGGCGTCGCCAAGGTTAGTCAGCAGCACAATCTTGGCCCTAGTGCAGCCGTAGGCTTCATCGTGACGAAGGAGCTTCAGTACCCTGAGACCGTCGATTTTCGGCATCATAATATCGAGGAATATCAGCCCTGGGTGCAGCTCCTTGGCCATCTGCAGGGCCTCCTCGCCGTCGATCGCCGAAGCAATATCATAGCCCCTCCGGCGCAGGTAGTGTTCGTAAATCGTCCGCAGTTCAAGGTTGTCCTCAACGAGCAATATTTTTTGTGACCCAACCACGTTTCCTCCTTGCCATAAAATTGCCACCTGAGTTTTGCTTGGCGCTGATCTTGCTAAGACGTTCGTCGCTGTAGACTGGCAATGATAGGGTAAAGGTCGAGCCTTTGCCTTCTTCAGAATCGACGGCAATCGTACCGCTGTGCCGCTCGGCGATGGATTTTGCGATATAAAGGCCGAGGCCGGTGCCGTTACTACCGCTCTCGAGACCACCGTGCACACGGTAAAACTTATTGAACAAGTACTTTTGCGCTTCTTTCGACATGCCGATGCCCGTGTCGGTCACGATCACATCGTAGCCCACGGCCTTTTCGTGTAAGGTGACCTTTACCGAGCCGCCCGGCTGGGTGTACTTAATGGCATTCGTTAGCAGGTTGATGACGATCTCGCGAAGGGCGATGCTGTCACCCACGACAAACCGGCCGTCATGCGGACCATCGTAGGTAAGGTCGATGTTACGGTCCTTAGCGGCAAAGCGAGTACTGTCGACGGCGTGCACGATACAGTCGGCAAGATCGATCTTTTCCATGTTGAGCACCAGGGTGCCACGCTCGATCCGCGTCACGTCAAGCAGGTTGTTGATAAGCCCGTTCAGCTCATTGACGTTCTTGAGCGCCTTGCCGACATACACGGCGCTGTCCGCCTCGTGTTTTTCCTCCTTGGACGAGGCCATCTCCAGGTACCCACGCACCGCGGTCAGCGGCGTACGCAGCTCATGGGCGGCCATCGAGACAAAATCGGACTTCATGTTCTCCAGCTCGTGGCTGGCCGTCTCGTCGTGAATCGTCACGATCGCACGCGTGCGGCCCGCCTGCAAGTCTTCGTGCACCGGTGCGACAATTACTTTTACGTAGTGTTTGGCGCCCTCACGGTCGGTGAACTGCAAGTTCTCGTAGGCGTGGAGATCCGACTCTTGGTAGTCGATAGTAAAGGGTTGCATGCCGTGTTGCCAGGCAAAGATATCTTGTATTTTTTGGCCGAGCAAATCCTTGGCGGTGCCACCCACGAGCTTTTCGGCCGTGTGATTAGCGAGCAGGATCTTACCAGTCTCGTCGATGGCAAAAATACCTTCAGTGGTAGTATTCAGAATCACCTCAAGCCGCTCGCGCTGCGATTCGATACCGCGGATCAAACGGCTCAAATTATCTTTCATGGTATCGATGCTGCGGCCGAGCATCCCCATCTCGTCCTTGCGCCGAAAGCCTACGCTGGCCGAAAAATCACCGCCGCCAATCAACCGTGCCACGCGTTCCATGTGCAGGATTGGCTTGGTGAAAAAGCGCGTCAAAATAAGCGCCATGCCGATAATCGTCATCGCTACGACGAACAATATCCAGCCCATCGCCGCGCGTAGCGCAGCGGTTGACGCCAGCGCCTCTTCGCGGTCGATCTTGGTCACGACATGCCAATTACTAAGCCCAACCGGTTGCGAAACGTACAGCACGTCGTGACCGCGGTAGTCCGAGGCCGTTTTGTACTGGCCCGGCGTAGCGTCTTTGACATTAATGTCCGGGAGGTTCGTCTCGAGCGCCCCGTCGGCGTTGAACCTCAGCGGGAAGAGCGACTTGGTATCGTTGCCCAAAACGACCGTCTCGCCCGTCTTGTCGAGCCCCGTGTAGTCCTGCGCGATCGCGGTCAAATCATCGGTACGAAACACCACGCTCAAGATACCGTAGGTACTGATGCGCGTTGATATCTCGAGCTTGGCCTGCCCGTCGCGCGGGTCTTTTACGACGCGCAGGTTGTTAACGTCACCGCTGCCAGGCATGATCAGCTTGGAAATAAAGTCACCGGTCGATTTTTCGGTTACCGAGGAAGCGATTTGATTATTTCCCGCACTATCAAACAGCCGGATATACTGCATTGCCGGATGCGACACCTTGGCTGCCTGCAGCAAGGCATCCAGCCGCTGTTGATTAGCCTCGGTCGGGCTAGCGCGGTAATTTGCCAGCACCACCCGCAGGTCGAACTGGTTGGCGATCTGGGTGGTTTCTTCTTGCTGGGCCTGAAGGATCGTCCCGATACGTTCGGACTGCTTGATCGCCACGCTATTGAGCTGGTCAGTCGTTTTTTGCAGCAGCGCCGCGCTCGCCGACATGTACGCGAACACGCTCATAACGTACATCGGTCCAAGCCCGATAAAAAGCAGCGCGAGAATGAATTTCTGACGGATCTTCATGCTACTGACCTAGCGTCGTGAACGCACCGCCCTTCACCTGCAAGAGGTCATATACATAGTTAGCACCCGGCTCCTCGCCGTTTTGGTCGAAAGAAATATCGGCGGATTTACCATTGAACGAAATGGACGGCAACGTGTCGCGAATGTCTTCGCCCGTAGAAGCACCTTTTTCGAGGGCGCGGTAGATCGCCTCGAACGCATCGTAGGCCTCGGGAGCGGCGTACAGCTGCTCGCTCACTTTGTATTCGTTAAGCAGCATGCGCTTGAACGAGGCGTCACCAGTTGCGAAAGTGGTGAGCGTCAGGCCGCCGCTAGCCACGGGGGCATTAGTAAGAAGGGTCTTGTCGTACAAAATGTCACCACCAAAAAGCGGCGCGACAATGCCCTGGTCGCGGGCAATTTGGATAGCCGCCGTGCCCGTCACAAGGGAATTCGGCGCAATAAACACCGCCTGCGGGTTCGCCGCCCCTAACTTTTGCATTTCGGTCGCAAGGTTAATATCGTCCGGCTCGGCGTAAGCTGTTGCTACCACCCTGCCGCCAAGGGTCTTGAACTGTTCCTGGAAGCTCTTGTTCATGGCCGATCCATATGGCTCGTTAGTGTAAAACACCGCTACGCGCGTAATGCCTTGCTTGCGAATAGCCTGGGCGATATACGCCGCCTGGTAGTTGTCCGAGGGTATAACGCGGAAGAAATAATCGTTGGCAATCGACAGCGTCGTCGAAGATGCTGACGGGCTGACCATTGGTATTTTATTACTGTTCGCGACCGTGAGGGCGGCAAGGGAGGCGCTCGAGCAGCCGTCACCAATCACCGCGACGACTCCTTGGTCGATTAGGCTCTGCATAGCCGTTTTAGCAACCTTGGGATTGCACTGCGAGTCAGCCTGGACCAGCTCGACATTATCGGCACCGAGTTGCTTTTTAGCCAGCTGGATGCCT
>DASTSD010000067.1:0-7036 GCA_035760845.1 Saccharimonadales bacterium (SeqCode)
TCATACAGATGGCCTACGACCGCGCAAAACGCTTGGGCGACACAGTCTACGTCGTTACCGAAGCCAGCCACTCAGATCATGTCCGCGAGCAACTATCCGAGCTTCCTGATGAAGCTTTTTTGATTGAACCGGGACGCCGCGGCACTGGTCATGCTATCGTGTACGCCCTGGATGTCATTAACCGCCGCCACGGTAAGGACGAGCCGATCGCTTTCGTGCATGCCGACCACCATATTCGTGACAAAGACGGCTTTGTTCGTTCATTTCACGCTGCTGCCAAGGCGTCGACGGCTAACAATGCCATCACGCTTATTGGAATCGAGCCGACCTACCCTGCAACGGTGTTTGGTTACATCGAACGTGACGGCGCGATCGATGAGGATAGTGGCGTTTACAAGGTAGAGTCATTCAAGGAAAAGCCTGATTATGAGCTCGCGCGCCAGTACATGGACTCGGGCCGCTACTTTTGGAACTGCGGGTACTTCGTAGGTTCCGTTGCGACGTTCTTAAGTCAAATGGAGCAGTATGCGCCAGATCTTATGGCAAGCTATACCAAGCTGAGCCAGGCGGGCGAGCCGGGAAGTGACCAATACAACGAAACCTACCTTTCGCTCGACAACCAAGTAATTGACACAGCACTGATCGAAAAAGCGAAAAACCTGGCGGTCGTTTCGGCCAGCTTCGACTGGATGGACGTAGGGTCGTTCCGCGACCTGCATGATGTCGTGCCGCAAGATGAGCAGGGTAATTATACCCAGGGCGAAGGTATCTTTCCGATCGATGTTGAGAGTGTTTATATCCGCAATGAAGAAGCGAAGCCTGTCGCGGTCATCGGCCTCGACAACGTTATTGTCGTAAACACCCCCGATGGCATCTTGGTCGCACGCAAGGATATTAGCCAGCGTGCCGGCGAAGTTGCAAAAAAGTTGCAAGCGTAACTTGTATACCCATGCCCGCTCCTCTATACTGATAGGGAAACACTAATGGGTAGAATACTGGGTGAGCGAAACCAAAGCAAAAATTAATCGTTTTATGGAACTAGAGGGCCTGCGCGGCATAGCCGCGATAGCCGTCGTGGCATATCACTGCCTCCAGGCCTTCTATCCGTTCGCGATTTATGGTGGCCTTGACCCACAGCACATGCGTTTCGAGGATAACTATTACGGAACGATGCTCGCCGGCCTGACAAGCGGCGTTTTTGCCGTCGCGATCTTTTTTGTGCTGAGCGGGTTTGTGCTGACTATCGGTTATTTTCAGACAAAGAAACTTTCTATCATAAAAGGGTTGGCAACCAAGCGCTATATTCGCCTTATGCTACCGGCATTAGCCTCGACGCTGATATGTTTGGCGGTGATTAAGCTAGGGCTTGCCAACAATCTACAGGCAGCCGCAGCCAATCAATCGCACTGGTTCTTGCAGTTTGTTCACTGGTCGGGTGACGCTCAGTCTACGTTCGGTGCGATAGAGGAAGGCATTTTGGGGATCTTCACGAACTTTAGCGGTGATAGCCTCAAGCTCTTTAATCCCGTTTTGTGGACGATGACAACGGAATTCGTTGGGTCATTCCTGGTCTTTGGTTTCTTGCTTCTGTTTGCGGAATCACGCTATCGCTGGCTCGTGTACGCTGCCCTTTTCGTGTTCCTGTTTAATACCTGGATGCTCGGATTTATCTTGGGTATGCTGCTAGCGGATCTGTACAGCCATGGAGTATTCAGTCAGAAAAAGCGCAGCCTTGCTGCATTCTTACTGCTGCCGGTGGGGTTATATTTTGGGGCGTACCCAAGGGCATATACATCGGGGACGATTTACGCCGGTATACCTATTCGCGGCCTTGAATACAACTCTGTGCCGGTTGATTTTCAGATGATTTCAACCTTGCTTGGCGCCACCATACTTGTGTTTGCTGTTATTTATATCAAGCAAGTGGCCAATGTGCTTTCGTGGAAGAAAATCAGCAACCTTGGCAAGTACACCTTTTCGCTCTACCTCACCCACATCCCGATTATCATGACCCTGACAGCGGGGCTATTCGCGATCTTTAGCGCGCACATGGGGTATAACCGTTCGGTCGCATTGGCTGTTGTTATGTCAATACCAGTATTCATGGCTGCGACCGTTCTGTTCGAACGGTACGTCGATGCACCGTCGATTCGCCTTGCTAAGTTCTTTGCAAGCGTTTACGAGGGCAAAGAGCAAGTGCGCGCTCGCGAGCGGCTGTTGCAGGTGGCGTTGGCTGCCCGCCTAAAACTTAGTATGAACAGCTCGCGGTCGCCGGATTTTGAGGAATAGCGTCTAACTCTCGTAACCGTTTGGGTTCATGGATTGCCAGCGCCACGTATCGGCGCTGGCGTCTTTTATGGTCTTTTGGGTTTGCCAGCCGAAGAGCTCCTTGGCTTTGGTGGCGTCGGCGTAGAACTCGGGCAGGTCGCCGGCGCGGCGCGGCGCAATACGGTAAGGAATCTTTTGCCCCGAGGCTTCCTCGAACGCGTGAATAAGCTGCAGTACCGACGTACCCTTGCCCGAACCAAGGTTGACCGCGGTCGTGCCCGGGCTCATGTGTTCTAGGGCGGCAACGTGGCCTTTTGCAACATCGACAACATGGATGTAGTCGCGGACGCAAGTGCCATCAACCGTGTCGTAATCGTCGCCGAATACCATTAGTTCCGGGCGTTTGCCAGTGGCGACCTGGGCAATGTAGGGCATAAGGTTGTTGGGTGTTCCCTGGGGGTATTCGCCGATCAGGCCGCTCTCGTGCGCGCCGATAGGGTTGAAGTAGCGTAGGATCATGAACTCATTCTTCGGGTTGGCCTGGGCGGTGTCCTGAAGGATCTGTTCGATAATGAACTTCGTGCGGCCGTATGGGCTGGTAATATCCTGGCCGACTGGGCCGTTCTCGGAATATGGGACAGGTGCAGAGCCATACACGGTAGCCGATGAGCTTAGTACGAGCTTTCGGACACCGTGCTTGTCCATTACCTCAAGGAGGGCGAGGGCGATATCGAGGTTGGTACGGTAGTAAAGCAGCGGCTTTTCGACTGACTCGCCCACGGCTTTAAGGCTGGCAAAGTGAATGACGGCATCAAACGTGTTGTCCATAAAAAGCGCGTCGAGCTTTTCTTTGTTTTGGAGGTCAAAAAAGTACGCTGGAATATGCGCGCCGGTGATTTTTTCGACCCGTTTCAGGACTTCTTGGCTGCTATTAGTAAGATTGTCGACAACGGTGACGGTATAGCCACTCTCGATAAGTTCGATAATAGTGTGGCTGCCGATATAGCCGGCTCCGCCGGTAACAAGTATGTTCATGACCTTACTATAGTACACGATAAACCTCTGTAGTAAGTACAACGAGAAGAATTTCGCCTGCGAAAAATGGTATACTATAGACTGATGAAGAAGATGAAACGAATCGAAGGCTTCGACCGACGGATTGTTTATAGAATTACTTGGAAAGCAGGGGGCTATGCCACGCAGGAAACTGTCTGAATACCGTTCAAAAAAACTCGTAAGTGATATTTTGGGGCTAGAATACGCCGGTTGGAGTGTTTGGTCGCCAGAGGAAACAAAAGAAATAAAGGGCTACGACTCGTACGTCGTAAAGGTTGACCAAGCAGTGAAAGGCCGGTTCAAAAAAGGCCTGGTACTGCTCGATGTCAAACAAGGTGACCTTAAAAAAGCCGTCAAAGAGCTGGAAGAAAAGGGTTATAGTTCGTTCTTGGTCGAGCCGTACGTCACCCACGAATCGAAAGACGAGCGTTACCTTTCGCTGTCGCACGACCGTAGCGGCTATCACCTGTTGTTTAGCAAGCAGGGTGGCGTGGATATCGAGCAGAACGCCGATTCGATTAAGTCGGTAAAACTTGGTGATGACACTGATTGGAATGACCTCGCCAAGCAAACAGGCCTCAGCGAAAAAATGTTGCAGGACTTGTTCCAGCTTTTCAAGGATAACTATCTTACCTTCCTTGAGATCAACCCGTATATCGCAAACGGTAGGGAAACGAGTGTATTAGACTGCGCGATCGAGGTTGATGACGCCGGGTTGTATTTTGTGGACGGCTGGAGCGAGGATGATATTCGTCACCCGCGCATGAGCAGCAAGCGGCCAGAGGAAGAAGAGGTGAAAAAGCTCGACGCCAACTCGCCTGCTTCATTTAACCTGAGCGTTTTGAACCCCGATGGTTCGGTGTTCTTGCTGCTTTCTGGCGGCGGTGCCAGCGTGGTAATCGCCGACGAAGTGCACAACCTAGGGCTCGGTAAAGAACTGGCCAACTACGGTGAATACAGCGGAAACCCGAATATGGAAGAAACGTTCATTTACACCTCGCAGGTTATGAAGCTGATGCTCACCTCACGGGCTAAAAAGAAAGTATTGTTCGTGGGCGGCGCGGTGGCTAACTTTACCGACATTGCTAATACGTTTGCCGGCATTATAAAAGCACTCGATGTTTACGGCGAAAAGCTGGCGGCCCAAGGCGTGAAGATCTATGTTCGCCGTGGCGGCCCGCGGCAAGAAATCGGTTTGGCTAAGATTGAGACAGCACTCAAAAAGCACGGCTTGTTTGGCGGCGTGTACAGCCCCAAAACCAGCATTCCCGAAGCGCTCCACACCGCATTGAAAGGACTCAAATAATGACGATCGCAGATCTCCGCACGCAGGATATGAAAGTAATTTGCCTGGGGTCGCACCCGGGAATTATCCAGTCGATTCTGGACTACGACTTTTTGGTCAAGAAACAGCAGCCGAGCATCATGGCGATTGTTGCTGGCGGCCGCAAACAAGAACGCTACTTTTGGGGTGAAAGCGAAGTTATTATTCCGGTCGTGCCAAAACTATCGGCATTGCCTGAGGTAAAGCGCGCTCAAGTGAGTGCTGTCCTGAACGTCCAGTCGGCACGCCGCGTGCTGGCCTCGACCAAAGAGGCGCTCGAGCTGCTTCCGAACGTAAGAGTAGCTGCCGTGTTTGCCGAGCAGACACCCGAGGTCCACTCGGTGCAACTCGCACGCGCGGCTAAAGAGCGTGGCGTATTGCTGATTGGCCCGTCGTCGGTAGGGCTGCTACTGCCAGGCTTTGCCAAGCTCGGCGCTATCGGTGGCACGCAGCACTTGCAGCTGAGCGAGGCGGGGATTCTTGACTACGGCGATACTGCCGTCGTCTCGACATCCGGCGGTATCGTGAACGAGCTGATTCACACCGTGACGGGCAGTGGGCTGGGTGTGTCGTTCGGGCTGGCAGTAGGCGGTGACCGGTTCCCAATGACGACGCCTGCCGAAGCGATGCTTTTGGCTGAAGCCGACAAAGCGACCAAGCGGATTGTCTTTTTTGGCGAGCTTGGCGGTACGGATGAATATGAGATCGCCCAGCTAATCAAAGATAAGAAGCTGACCAAAGAGATTATCGTCTACATTGCCGGTACCGTCGCCGAGCTGTTTGAGACGCCGCCACAATTCGGCCATGCTAAAGCCTTGGCCGAGACGCACGACGAGTCAGCCAGCGCCAAAAAGGACGCGCTGCGTGACGTGGGCGTCGTGGTATGTGAAACCTTCGCCGACATTGCAAAAGAACTCAAGGCACGAGTAGGAGGCGAGCGTACGGTCACTGATGCCCGGATCGGCGAGCGCAAAAAGAGCTTGATCGTGAGCCACGTGTCGGGCGACGTTGACGGTGACGTGCATATCTTAGGCAAAGAACTGCTCCGCACGGTCGAGGAAAACACGGTCGCTTCTATGACCCTCTCAATGCTGCTTGGCAGGCCGGTCACGTCTAAAAAAGCGATTGAATTTACCGACTACGTACTGCGACTGCTCGTCGACCACGGTCCGTACGTATCGGGCGCGGTCAATACGATCGTCTCGGCACGGGCGGGCAAAGACTTGGTGTCGAGCCTAGCCGCCGGCCTGCTGACTATTGGGCCGCGATTTGGCGGGGCTATCAACGCGGCAAGCGGCAACTGGCTTGAAGGCGCGACCAGCGGCGATACCCCGCGAGAGTTCGTCGAAAAGTACCGCGGTATCATACCTGGTATCGGCCACAAAAAATACCGTATCGACCTGCCCGATCCGCGCGTCGAGGCGCTGGTTGGATTTACTAGCAACAGTAACGGTGACAAATACTTCACGTTCGCCCGCGGTGTCGAAAAAGTAACGACGACCAAAAAAGGCAACCTTATCCTCAATGTGGACGGCGCGATCGCGGCGATCCTACTCGACATTTTAGAGTCCGAAATGGGTTATAGTCACGAGGAGCTGAAAGAGCTCGTCGAAATTGAGTTCTTTAACGCGCTGTTCGTACTCGCCCGTTCGGTTGGGTTCTCGGCGCATTACTTAGACCAGCGCCGGCACGATGAAGGGCTGCTGCGGCTTTCACCGAACGAAATAAGATATATAGGCGAATAGGAGGTAACGGATGTGCGGAATTAGCGGATACATTGGCGACAGGAACGCGCAAAAGTTACTTACCGGAGCGCTTAGGCGCATGGAGTACCGCGGGTATGACTCGGCGGGTATCGTGACCCTCGGCGAAAAGGGCGAGCCCACGCTGCTCCGTGCACAGGGCAAGGTGAGCGCGCTGGCGAGCTTGGTGTCAGGACACGAAACTAGTGATGTGGTCGGTATCGCACACACCCGCTGGGCAACGCATGGCGAACCGTCTGAAAAAAACGCCCACCCGCATAAGGCTGGTGATATCTACCTGGTACATAACGGCATCATCGAAAACTACAAAGAGCTCAAGGCCGAGCTGAAAAACCACAAGTTCGCAAGCCAGACTGACAGTGAGGTTTTGGCGGCGCTGATTAGCGACCTGTATGGTAAAAAAGAATCGCTCGAAGAGGCCGTGGCCGAAGCGCTCAAGCTCGTAGTGGGAACATATGGTATTGCTGTCGTATCGGTGCGCGAGCCGGGCAAAATCGTCGTGGCACGTGCCGGCAGTCCGCTGATTATTGGCGTTGGCGAGAACGAAACGCTCATCGCCAGCGACGCATCGGCGCTGGTTGGCTATACGTCCGAGGCTATTTACCTTAACGACGGCGAGCTTGCC
>DASTSD010000068.1:0-5523 GCA_035760845.1 Saccharimonadales bacterium (SeqCode)
CTTGGACAACCTCGTGCTGATGCCATATAGCAAATACCCTGTTGTCGAGGACTTTTTGTATATGGCCGACGTACTGGTGAGCGATTGGTCGTCGATCGTCTTCGACTACCTGTCGCTTGGCCGGCCCGTCGTGTTTTTGGATGTTCCGTCACCGTACGAGCGGCTTTGTATCGATGCGGACTGTCGTTACGGCGCGCTTGCCTCGTCGGCGGGCGAACTGACGGAATATATTCGGCGGTATGCGGACGACCCGGGCGCGTTCAAGAGAAAGTTCGCCAAGCGTATCCGTGAGGCGACCCGGGTAGGGTACGGCGATACGCTCGACGGAATGTCCGCGAAACGGTATCATCAGAGGTTATTGAAACTTACTAAAAAAGGAGTCAAAAAATGAGCGCTAAAAAATATCCAGCTGTGGCAGTAGTGCTCGCGGGAGGCGTAGGTTCGCGAATGGGGCTTGGTGCGCCAAAGCAGCTGCTTAAGATTGCTGGCAAACCGATCATCGAACACACAGTAGATGCCCTGCAAAAATCACCAGATATCGACGAAATCATCGTGCTGATGTCGCCTGGCTTTTTGGAAAAGGCAAAAGACGCTTTGCCGCAATCCAAGTATTCAAAGATCGTCAAGTTCCTTGAAGGTGGCGCAACGCGCAATGAAACGACCCAGATCGCGCTCGAAAACATCGACTACGACGAATGCAATGTTCTGTTCCACGACGCGGTCCGCCCACTCCTTTCCAAGGATATTATCCGCAAGTGTGTCGAGGAGCTTGAAGAATACGAAGCTATCGATGTGGCTATCCCGTCGGCCGATACGATTATCGAGGTCGAAAATGATATTATCCAAAATATTCCTGACCGCTCACGCCTGCGCCGCGGCCAGACCCCCCAGGCGTTTCGTAAGACGACCATCCAAAAGGCATACGAAATCGCCAAAAAAGACCCAAACTTCCAGGCGACCGACGACTGCGGCGTAGTGCTTAAATACTTGCCCGACGTGCCGATAAAGGTCGTTGACGGCGAAGAACAGAACATGAAGGTGACCTACCCGATCGACGCGTTCATCATGGACAAGCTCTTCCAGCTGGCGTCGACGAGCGTTCATACGTTGACACCCGAAAAGCGCAAGGAACTCCTCGCTGGTAAGAAAATCGTCGTTTTTGGTGGTAGTTACGGCATTGGTGGTGATATAGTTGAAATCGCCCAATCTTGTGGCGCCGAGGTATTCTCGTACAGCCGCTCCACGACGGATACATACGTCGAAAAGGCGAGCGATGTCGCAAAAGCACTAAAGGACGCTCACGAAAAAGCCGGACGGATCGATTACGTGGTCAACACGGCGGGAATCTTGCATATCGAACCGCTTGCCGAAATGGCGGACGACGCGATCCAAAACCTGATCGACGTGAACTACAAAGCGCCTATCACGATCGCCAAGCTGTCGCTCCCGTATCTTGCCGAAACCAAAGGTCAGTTGCTGCTGTTTACCTCCAGCTCGTACACCCGCGGGCGGGCAGATTACAGCCTGTACTCATCGAGCAAAGCTGCTACGGTCAACCTTATTCAAGCGCTTTCGGACGAATGGAGTGAAATCGGCGTACGTGTGAACTGTATCAACCCCGAGCGCACCGCGACGCCAATGCGCCTGCAGGCGTTCGGCCGCGAAGACCCAGATACGCTGTTGTCCTCACAAGCCGTCGCGCAGACCTCTATCGATACGGTGCTAACAGACATCACGGGCCAAGTCGTAGACGTACGCCGTAAACGCTAAGGAAAGTCATGAGCAAAAAAAGCCTTCTCGTCACTGCAAGCACCTACCCTCGCTGGAAGAACGACACCGTGCCGCCATTCGTGCAACAGTATAGCCAACGAATGACCGCGTATTACGACACCGTCCACGTGGCAGTGCCGCACTTCAAGGGCGCAAAAACCAAAGACCAAGAGGGGAGCGTTAAAATAAAGCGGTTCCGCTATGCGTGGCCGGCAAGTGCCGAGGATATCGTGTATGGCGGTGGCGGCGTTTTTAAGATTAAAAAATCGCCCGTGTACGCCATGAAACTGCTTGGCTTCGTCCTTTCGGAGTTTTTCAGCACCCTTGCCCTGTCGCTATCCAAGAACGTAGACGTAGTCAATGCGCACTGGATCATTCCACAGGGCTTTCTGGCGGTGTGCGCCAAGTTCATTACCGGCAAAAAGGTGGTTATTTCAGTGCACGGCTCGGACATACTTGGCCTTAAAGGCAAACTTATGACTTCTGTCAAACGGTTTGTTTTGCGACACGCTGATTATGTTATTGCCAACAGTCCGGCGACACTAAGAGCCTGCCAGGACGTCTACCCGAAAGTGAAGGCCGAGGTAATTCCGATGGGGATCGACCTCGACTACTTTAAACCGGGCAAAAAACCGGCCAATCTCGTGAAAAAGCACCAGTTAAAAAACACGTTCACCATCTTGTTCCTTGGCCGATTGACGACGGTAAAGGGCGTGAACTACCTTTTGGAGGCGGTAGATGGGCTGGCGCGCGACGGCCTTAGATTCAAACTCCTTATCGCAGGTGATGGTCCCGAGAAGAAGAATCTTCAAGCGTATGTTCAAGAGCATAGCCTCGAAGAGTACGTCGAGTTTATCGGTTGGATCGACAGTACCGAAGTCGTGAATTATTATCATGTTGCCGATGTGTTCGCCGGACCTTCGCTTCACGAGGCGTTGGGGCTTGTATTCGTAGAGGCGCAGGCCTCGGGTGTACCGGTCGTAGCTTCTGACGTTGACGGGATTCCTGGTATCGTAGCAGATGGCGAAACGGGATTCTTGGTTGATAAAAAGTCGAGCGATCAGCTGTATGCCAAGCTGAAGACTCTTTACAATAACCCTAAGCTGCTTCGTTCCATGTCGGACAAGGCACCACAGCAAATAGCCGACCAGTATTCGTGGGAGACGGTCGCCAAAAAATATGCTGACGTGTTTTCTCGCCTTGAGCGGTAGGTGGCGACTTATTTAACGTCGCGGTACTGGATTTCTTTGATGCGTTCCAGCTGGTCTTCTAGCAAGATGCGGTTAGTGCGAAGCAGGTCGGATATAACGACCAGTGCAAATGACAGGAGGGCTGCGACAAGCATGGCAGTGCCGAAAATCAGCGACTGGATGTGACTGCCCCGGTCGTTGATCGCTATAAGAACAGCAAACCGAATGAACGGAATAAGCCCGGCAATTAGGAAGATAGTTCCTATTGTAACGAACACAACGTATGGTCGGAACATGATGTAGCTACGCATGATGGCTTGGCCGGATTTGAGCATGTGCTGGCCGATGTTCTTGAACAGGCGAGACTCACGGGTTTTCTTGTTGGTTGTGACTGGAACGCTGACAATTTTAAGACGTTTGTTGCCCGCTTGGATGATTGTTTCCATGCAGTAGCTGAACTGTGTAACGACGTTCAGTTTGTAAAGTGAGTTTCGCGAATAAGCGCGGAATCCGCTGGCTGCATCTGGTAGGTCGGTGCCGCCAGCTTTGTTGACAACCCAGCTGCCAAAACGCTGCATGAGCTTTTTGAACGGCGAGAAGTGGGCAATTTTGCTGGTTTGGCGGTCGGCAATAACGATATCGGCCTCGTGAGCGATGATCGGCTGGACGAGGTCGGCAATGCGTTCTTGAGGGTATTGGTTGTCGCCGTCGGTGTTCACTACAATGTCAGCACCATGGCGCAGTGCGTAGTCGATACCGTCGCGGAATGACCGGGCGAGTCCCATGTTTCGGGTGTGCTTAACAAAGTGTTTGACGCCGTATTTTTTAGCGACCTCGATGGTCTTATCTGACGAACCGTCGTCGATAATGAGGATCTCGATTGAGTCGACGTTCTTGATTTTCTTTGGGATAGACTCCAAAACAAGCGGCAGGGTGGCCTCTTCGTTAAGGCAAGGGACTTGGACAAAAACTTTCATATAGATATTATAGCAAGTTTTTTAGCGTCCGACGCCGATGTAGTTTAGCCCCGCCTGGGAAACGTGGGCTGGAACGAAGCGGTTGACCGCATCGATAAAGATAGTGCCGGCCATGTGCTGTTTGTACTTCTCGGCCTCGTAACCGATGAATTCCGGCCAGTCCGTCGCTATGATAACGGCGTCACTTCCGGCAAGCGCGCTTTCGATGGATTCGGTTTGCCTGACAGAACTATGAAGTTCTTCGGCAGCCTCTTCGGCGGCTTGCGGGTCGTAAGCGGTAGTCGTAGCACCTGATTTAGTGACGACATTGGCCATCAGGACGCCAGGCGAGCGGCGCACATCACTGGTACCCGCCTTGAAAGCGAGGCCAAGGACAGCCACTTTTTTGCCAGCCAGGTCGCCGCCGAGCGCATCACGCAGCTTTTCGACGATGTAGCCAGGCATAGAACTGTTGAGCTCTTGCGCAGCGGTCATGATTTCGAGGTCGACGCCATGTTCGAGGCCGCTCATGATGAGGCCGCTCACGTCCTTAGGGAAACAGCCGCCACCGTAACCGCGGCCAGCGTTCAGAAAGGCGCGGCCGATACGGGCGTCCGCACCGACGGCATCCATGACTTCGACGACATCGGCGTCGACTTGGTCGGCCAGCTTAGCGATAGAGTTGGCGAACGAAATCTTGAGTGCCAAAAAGGCGTTCGAGGTCACTTTGATAAGTTCGGCACTGTTGAGGTTGGTGGCGATGTAGCTACCTTGGACGTCCTTTAGTTCGATGCCAGCAAGCGCGGCAATCTCGCCGCGATACGTCTCGAGTTGGCGGTAAATGTTTAATACGTGCTCGACGGCTGGCTTATGGCGGCCGCCAACGACGACGCGGTCGAAGCAAAGCGTGTCAAAAAGCGCAGTGCCCTCGCGGAGGAACTCGGGGTTTGAAACGTACTCGATTTTTTTGTCGAGCTGTTTGAACGTTTCTTCGATAGCGCGGCCCGTGCCAACCGGAACGGTGCTTTTTTGTACGTAAATGGCGCCGTCGTGCAGGTATTTGGCTGCTTCTTTGGCAGCGGAGTGGACGTAGGTGAGATTGGAGCTGCCGTCGGGGTTATCGGGCGTGCCGACGCACGAAAAGACGACGCGACTCTTAGGAACACCGTCTTCGTACGAATCGGTTGGGATGAGCGTGCCATTATCGATAGCGGCTTTTATGACAGGGTCAAGGCCTTCTTCAAAGAAGAACGAGCGGCCTTGCCTGATGACATCAAGTCGCTTTGGGTTTGGTTCGACAACGTA
The DNA here is from genome assembly GCA_035760845.1 of Saccharimonadales bacterium (SeqCode). GTDB lineage: Bacteria > Patescibacteriota > Saccharimonadia > Saccharimonadales > Saccharimonadaceae > CAMLKC01. Next base: position 5,222 of record DASTSD010000068.1, read on the forward strand.
CACGGTGTAACCGGCGTGCGCCAGAAGCGCAGCTGTTGTCAGGCCGACATAACCGGCCCCTAGGACAGTGAGTGTAGAATCTTGCATGGACTTTATTATACAACAATCATCTCGGGCCTTGCATGTACGAGGGTTTTATGGCGAGTTGTGTATTTGACCGCACACCTGGCGCGACTTTCCGCTATAATGGGTACATGATAACAGTGATTATAGCCGGTGGCTCGGGTACACGCCTGTGGCCGCTTTCAACCCCTAAGTTTCCAAAGCACCTACTTAAGCTGACGGGCGAACGCTCTCTCATA
>DASTSD010000069.1:0-2064 GCA_035760845.1 Saccharimonadales bacterium (SeqCode)
GGTAGTCATCATCGCGAACAATATCAATATCCACGGCAACGTCCGCCAAATAGACGCCTGGCTTGTCGCCAGCGGCACGATCAACACCTGTAATGACTTTACGGGTAACCTCACCTCGAACAAATGTAACCAACCGCTGGCTGTGAACGGCCCGGTGGTGACGAACAGGTTGGTACTTAACCGCACGGCAGGGTCGGGCACCGGTGCGCAATCGGGTGACCCGGCGGAGCGATTTAACCTGCGACCGGACGCATTCTTATGGGCGCAGCTGCAAGCCAGCGGCAACGACAAAGCGCAAACGGTGTATTCCACAGAACTTCCACCACGCTTTTAGGCAAATTTGCCGTAAACCTTGTCAGATATCATCGCGCTTATGTATAATGGGGCTAATATGAAACTATTCAAAGGCGTGGGCGACTTCTTTGCACTCGACATCGGTACGAATGCCGTTCGGGTGGTGCAATTAGAGAACAACGGTCAGGATAACTGGTCGCTGCTCCACTACGGATATGCTCCCGTAGACCTCAAGACGACCAGCGCCAACTCTAAAGAGTCCGAGCGCCGCCTGGGCGAAATTATCATGACGGCCGTAGGGCAGAGCGGCATCAAGACCAAGAACGTGGCGATTGGTTTGCCGTCGCAAAAGACCTTCACGACAGTGATCGATGTGCCTATGATGCCCGAAGCCGAACTTCGCAGCACGGTAAAATACCAGATTGATCAGTATATTCCGATGGCCGTCGACGATGCCAAGGTCGACTGGGTGCTGTTGGGTCAATCAGCTCACAATCCTCAGCAGCAAGAGGTGCTGCTTACTAGTACGGCGAACAGCTACGCTGAAGAACGGCTGGAGTTTGTCGAGGGCTTGGGGCTGAACGTCATTGCCGCCGAGCCGGACCCGATCGCTATGATCCGTGCGCTGCTGCCGGCCGGTATACAAGACGCACGCCTGATTATTGATGTCGGCGAATTGTCGACCAACCTCGTCGTGACTTATGCCGATGCTCCGCGCTTGGTGCGCACCATCCCGACCGGCCTCCACTCGCTGGTAAAGGCTGCGGTACAAAACCTCAACGTCCAAGAAGACCAAGCACGCCAGTTTATCGTTAAGTTTGGTCTGGCGCCCGACCGCCTTGAGGGGCAGGTGTTCCACGCGGTCGAAAGTGTGCTTGAGGGTTTTGCCGCCGAACTCACCAAGTCGATCAAAATCTTCCAGACGCGTTACCCGAACACCCCTGTGGGCGGCATCCTGCTTTCTGGCTACGGCAGCGTCATTCCTAAGTTTGGCGAGTACGTTACCGCAAAAACCGGTGTTAACTCAGCCCAGGCTAACCCGTGGCAGAAAGTCCGCGTCAATCAGGGTGACCAACAGCAGCTGGCTGCTATCGCAACGGAATTCTCCGTCGCCGTCGGCCTTGCGCAAAGGAGTAACAAGTGATGATTGAAATCAACCTTGTTCCTGATGTCAAACAAGAGCTTATCAAGGCGCAGCGCGTCCGTGCCAGCGTTATCTCTATATCTATCTTGGTAGGTATGGCGGCGGTCGGCATTGTCGTGGTGCTCGCTATTTGGGTGTTTGCGGTACAAACGGCTCGCAGCGTTATTACCGACAACACAATCAAGAGCGAGAGCGACAAACTCTCGAAGGTTGCCGATGTCTCCAATACGCTCACCATCCAAAACCAACTCAGCAAGCTGACAGCCATGCACGACGAAAAGAGCATCGACTCGCGTATCTTTGATATTCTAACGACGATCAACCCGCCAGCGCCAAACGACGTGTCCATCACGAACCTCTCGCTCGATTCAGAGGAAAAAACCATCAAGATCGAAGCCCAGGCGGTCAACGGCTACCCGGCGCTCGATGTTTTCAAAAAGACTATCAACGCTACGACATTCCAATTCACTAAAGATGGCCAACGCCAATCCGTAGACCTCGCGAGCGACATGAGCGACAGCGACCGTAGCTATGGCGAAGACGCATCTGGCGCCAAAGTACTGCGCTTTACCCTGACATTCACATACCCCGACGAACTGTTCGCCAAGACCGCTCAGAACGCAACC
>DASTSD010000070.1:0-2112 GCA_035760845.1 Saccharimonadales bacterium (SeqCode)
GCCGCAAAACGATAAGGTACAGAGCATGTTCCTCGCACCCGATGGCACGATTCAGGCGACACCAAATGACGGCCTTGCTATCGGCACGATCGACCCTAGTGACGAACAGTGGGAAATTCCGCTGACAAAAGCCCGACCATGGCGGCAATCCGTCCGCGATAGCGGCTATCTGTCGCATGATATAGCGTAACTACGAAATTAGCTTCATGCCCGTCTCGTCGTCAGGTAGGCGGCTGAGCGGGAGCGACAGTGGCGTGACAAGCAGCTCGCAGGTCGGACCGACGACCAACTCTTTGACGTGGCCGCCGATTGCCTGCAGCTTGGTGTCCGAGAGCGAGCCGTGAATGTGCCAAAACGGTTCGCCGTCGGTCATGCTCAAGTTGCCGGTGAGCGACAATATCTCGAGCGGTCCGTCGAACTCCTGCCAACTGTACGACTTTGTCTCGAGCGAGTAATATCCAAGCGTTGCCTTGCCGGCACCGCCAAGGCCGGACAGCCACGCGCTGGTCAGTCCAGCTTCGCGCGCGTAATTAGCGAGCACGGTATGGAGCTCTTCGCCGCGTTTTAAAACGAGCAGGGTTGAGCTGGAATCGGCAAATTGTTTCATACCTATATGGTACCATAACCGGATTGCTTCACTTTTAGGGGCGGCGGCGCTATAGTAGAAGTAATTATGCATACGCTTATGTCAACACGCCCGTACGAACTCGTCGATACGGATACCGTCACCGGCGAAGGTGATACGCGGTACGTGCTGCGCGTGCGTGACCTGCCGATCGAGGACAAGCCGCGCGAAAAGCTGCTGCAGCTGGGTCCGGGCGAACTCTCGCACGCCGAGCTGGTCGCGGTGTTGCTAGGAGTCGGTACGCGTAAAGAAGAGGTGCTGGCTATGTCACACCGTATCATCCGCGAGTACGGTGAACGGGCGATTATCGGCGAAAAAGACCCTGCCCGGCTGGCCGAGACGCTCGATATTCCCCTGGCAAAAGCCTGTCAGATCGTGGCGAGTTTTGAACTTGGACGGCGTGCCTACCAAAGCAAAGGGGGTAAGCCAGTGTTCATTCGCACGGCGGCGCAGGCATTCGAGCATCTTAACGGTATGGCGCACCTACAAAAAGAACAGCTGCGCGGGCTGTACCTGAACAGCCGCTTCCAGCTGATCCACGAGGAGGTTATTTCTATCGGTAGCCTGACGGCCAATATTGTGCATCCGCGCGAGGTATTCCAGCCGGCGCTCGAGTACGGTGCGGTGGCGGTCATCGTGGCGCACAACCATCCGTCGGGGTCGCTAGAGCCCACAAGCGCTGACCACGCCGTGACGGCCCAGCTGGTCCAAGCCGGCAAAGTGCTAGGAGTTGAGCTGCTCGATCATTTGATCGTGGCGGGCGATGAATATAGAAGTTGTAACGAGGAAAAGACATGAACGCACAGGCACTCTACTTACCAACAGGATTTACAGGAATCCTTAGTCACGGATGGCAGCGGCCAAAGGTGGCGCGCGACGGCAGCGAGGCCGACCAAGAGCTTGAGGCCCTGGTACGTTCCGGCGATTACTTCGTTACCGTGGCGACAGAACTGGACGGCCTGGGCCGCGAAACCTCGGATTACAGCGTAAAAATCGGGCTGGAAAACGTCGTCTCAGATCTCATACATCTCCAAGACAACTACACCATCATCAAGAAAAACGAACAGGCGGAATGACATGGACCTACAAGCAGAACTTTCAAAGATATTCAAAGGCGAGCTCGACACGAGCGAGGAGTCGCGCGAGTTTTACAGCCACGATGCCAGCTTGTTCGAGCTGAAGCCGCAGGTTGTTGCCTTTCCTAAGGACGGCGAAGATATCAAGGCGGCCGTTTCGTTCGTTAACCAGCACAAGGCCGAGCACCCCGAGCTCAGCATTACCCCGCGCTCCCGCGGTACCGACATGTCCGGAGCTGCCATCGGTGAGTCGATCTTGCTAGACGTGAGCAAACACATGAACCAGATGATCGAGGTGAATGAGTCGGCGGCGCATTTCCAGCCGGGCATCATGTACAAGGATTTCGAGGTAGAGACGCTTAAGCACGGCAGCCTGCTGCCAAGCTACCCGGCCAGCCGCGATTTGGCCTC
>DASTSD010000071.1:0-8107 GCA_035760845.1 Saccharimonadales bacterium (SeqCode)
CGGCGCGCCGGCGCAAAATGACCGTCACGATTATTGCCAAAAGGACCGCGCCGATACCGGCATAGAGCAGCCAGCTGTTGCCTACAGCCTTTTGCGAATCCGATTTTTCCGAGGTATGAGCTGCCGTTCCTTCGTCCTGCGGCGTGCTTGGCACGGCAAATCCTAACGTCGCTACGCCGCCGTGAGTCGAGGCGAGAGTAACCGTAATATCGTCTTTGTCATCATCGGTCACGTCGTAGCTCTTGGTTTGACCCGTTTCCAGACGCACGTCACGCGGGGTTGAGGCGAGGGTCAGTACCGCGAAATCGCCACCCACTTGCTTGACCGTCACCGAGTGCTCTTCGCCGTCGGCAGTAAATGTCGCCACGTCACCCTTTGACATCTGCAGCTGCTTGCCATCGCCTGAGGTGAACTCGCCATAATCGTTCAACACGATAGGCTGCTTTTCGGTTTTAGTGGGCTGCTCGCCGGCCGTTTCATCACCCGAAGGCTCACTCGTAGAGGTAGTGTCCGATGGCGTAGAAGTATCGCTCACCGTATCGCTCGGGCTTGATGAGGGATTGCCGCCAGATTGGTTCTCCGAAGGCGCAAGGGGCTGCACCAGTGAGACGCTTACCGGGGCTGAATATGCCGACAACTGGCCGATAGCATCCTGTGCCTTGACGCGGAAATACCACTTGCCGGGCGACAACGTACTTGCGGCCGTGTACGAGTTGGTCGGCGTCGTGTCCGATGAAACGCTCGTGGTGAATGAAGCGTCGCGCGCCAGCTGGACGCTATATGGCGTTGGAGCGAGGCCAGACCCCGCATCGGCTGATTCGGCCCACTGCCAGGTCGGCTTGAGGTTGGTCGTGCTCGTCGCAAGCATCGGCGTACCTGGGACAGTCGGCGCGCTCGTATCTACCGTAAAGGCAATCGCGTTGCCATGCGCCATCACGTACGATGACGAAGCGTCGCTGTTATCTACGGCTTTGATGCGCCAGTAGTACCAGCCGTCAGGCAGGGCTTGCCCCGCAGCGCCCACGGCATACGCACCGGCACCGGCCGCCTGGCCGACCGTAAAGCTCTTGGCGCCCTGACTGCCAAGCGCCGAGGTGTAGTCGACCAGCGGACTGCTGAAGTTCAGCGTGTTGTCGATCTGCAGGTTGTATTTGACCGTATCGCTGCCGTTCGGATCGCTTAGGGTAAAGTTGAGCGTCGGCTGGTTGGTCGTAATGATACTGGAGTCGATAACGTTCGCAGGCCCCAGCGCGGACGGTGCGTTAGGTGCGGTGTTTGGCGGCGATACGTCGCTATCGAGCAGCTTTTGCACTTGGTTGCCGCCGTATTCGACCGTATAAACAGCCCCTGCATTGTCGACGGCGACATTATAAATAGAGTTGAACGGGCCGGTGTATTTATCGAGATAGGCGCCGGTAGAGCTGAATTTTTCCAGCCGGCCGTTGAACGAGTCGGTCACATATACGTTGCCGCTTGAATCGACCGCTAGCTTTTGCGGGATAAACAGCTGTCCGTCGCCCGAGCCCATCGAGCCCCATTTAGTCACGAACGTGCCGTCACTGGTAAATTTTTGGACGCGACAGTTGGCGTCTTCGCTGACGTACACGTTATTGTCGCTGTCGACCGCGATACCGATCGGGTTAGTGAATTGGCCGTTGCCCGATCCGGCGGAGCCCCACTGCGACACGTAGTTACCCGAGCTGTCAAACTTTTGGATACGTGCGTTGGTGTAGTCGGCGACGTAGATATAGCCGTCGCTGTCGACCGCGAGGTCGGACGGCGTATCGAACTGGCCGTTGCCCGTGCCCGTTGAGCCGTACGTCGCGAGTAGCGTGCCGGTGCTATCGAACTTTTTGAAAGTATCTTCTTGGCTGTCGAGAACCCACAAGTTGCCTGTACTATCGAACGCCATGCCTTGTGGCTGGCTGACATCGGTGTCGTTAAAAATCGACAAGAAGTTGCCGTCCGGGTCAAATACTTGGATTCGGTGGTTATTGTTTTCACCAACATACACGTTGCCGTTACTCGCCACGGCGATGCCGGTAGGGAGGTCGAGCTGGCCGTTGCCCGAGCCGGTCGTGCCCCATGCGGTCACCGAGGAAATAAGCGCATACGCCGTCATACTGCCCGTGCAGCTCACGGCCAAAAGCAGGGCTATCAGTGCGTATCCTACGCGTCGGAATCGCGGCTGGGTGAGGTATTTCATGCTGTTTATTTCCTTACGTTTTATGTCATTATATCTTGCTTACACCCAAAAACACAAGCGGGATGCCATACACTACGCGCCTCATAGGACTCATAATTTCTGCCTCCCGACGCTAGTATCGTGCCGCGAGCGGCCAGGTGCTATGATTTTTTTCACAAAACAGGCACACTATACAGTATGGAAAGTTACGAAAGCGTTCGCCGGCAGTACAAACCCGATCACATAAAAGTCCTGCTCATCGCGGAATCGCCACCGCCACGGCCAGAGGTGCAGAGCAGCCGCCAGTTTTATTATGCCGACCGCATCCGAAAGGACGACCGTTTATTCACCAACACCATTCGCGCGCTTTACCCTGAGGCGGTCGCCACACCCGAGCCAGAGCTTGAAGAACATAAAGACGACTGGCTGCAGCGGTTCAAACAAGATGGTTTTTACATGATTGAGGCTCTCGAGGATTCACAGGAACACGAGGTCACCAAAAAGCAGCGCCAAGAGCGCATCCGCCAGTCATTGCCGCGGCTGCTCGAGCGGGTCAAAGCACTCGCCGCACCCGACACCAAGATCATCCTTATAAAATCCAACGTCTTCGACGTTGCCGCTGAGCCGCTCAAAGAAGCGGGTTTTACCGTACTCAACACCGAGCTGGTCGACTATCCGGGCCATTTTAACCAGCGCGCTTACCGCGAAAAGATTGCCGCACTGCTTGGCAGGTAGCTTGCGCCCGGCCACTGCCGGTGGTATAACGGGAACACATCACATGCCACATACTGAAATTCCAGACCATGCCCGCACTCACCGTTTCGAACTGCCGCACTCAGCCGAACTCGCAAGGCTGCACCGGCGCGACGCCACGCTTATTGCCGAACTCAAGAAAAAACAGCCCGCCGAGCTGCCATACTCGGAGGCTGCCGGCATCCGGTGTCAGAACGAGCAATTCGCCAAAATTATAAAAGAAAACTATACGGCCGCAGAACTCCAAACGCTCGAGCAGCAACTCGATACCCTCGGCACCACCAAGGTTTCGACCGTCGAGGGCTACAGCGTAGAGATTGACGGCTCGCACCAGCCCGTATCGTTCGTGGGAGCGACCGAAATCTCCGACGACACGCCCAACCACGGCGAAATGGCGACCATGCTGTACCTGCGCGACCATATCCAAACCGCCAGCATGCTGATGGAACTGCACCTGACCGACCCGGCTACCTACCGTGCCGAAGCCGAAGAGGGCAAGCGGCTGCTTATGAGCGCACTACACCTCATGTCGACCCCGGCGCAGCTGGAGCGCTTTAACAACGTGATAGAAAATAGCGGGGCAAGCCAAGAGGATTGGCCGCACATTTCGCTACTGTTCGACGACCTTGACGGCCGCAAAGAAAACGGCTGGCGTAACAAACAAGACACCTTCCAAATGCTCGCCCACTTAACCTGCGATGCGCTGGAGCGGGGATTCATTGCCACCGAAGAACTCAGCGGTTCGCACAAGGCATTTCTCGGTTCGGTCGCGCCGCTCTTAAAAGCCGTCGGGTTCCCAAAATACGAAAACTCCGGCTCCTGGGAGGAAATCGCCGCCAACCGCACCTCGGTCATGGCCGTCGAGACCGCGCTGCTCGACAAGATCGCAAAATTATCGGGCTCACACGACGACCTCGCATTCCTGCGCGGGTCGCTTACAGGTGAAGAAATTACTGCCATGCGTGGCGAAGGCCTCCGCGAAATCGGCCGCCGCCTGCCGTTCGAGTCGCCCGACTATCCTAAAAACTCCGTCAAATACCGTGAGGCCGACGCCGCGCTGACTTACGTACTGATGTACGACATTCCAAAGCTGCTGGCAGATGAAAAAATCCCCACCGGACCAAAAGCCGAAGCCATGAGCGAGCAGGCGATTGAGGATTTAGTACTAAAAGAGCTCTCAACGCTTATCGACCCTGTAACCGGCGGCATGCGGCGCTACAAAGGCGACTCGTACCAGCGCGTTAACTTTCACACTAACGCCCAGCAGCATATCGTCGCCAATATCAAAAAGACCGTCAAGAAGGAGGCTAGTGGCGGCGAGATCGATCTCGATAAAAAACAAGCGCTCCGCGACGAGCTGATGCCACAGGGTAGGGAAGCTGCTTGGACGCACCCGCTTGGCCAGCTGGCTTCGTGGGCTGCAAAGCGCAGCATCGCCGAGAAAAAGGCCGGACACACCGAGGCAGCCGACAATTACCGCTCGCTCGGCACGTGCTTCATGAACCGCACGCTTGCGACCATCACGGGCCCAGGCAGCTGGCACGCCGTCCTCGACGGCAACAAACAATACATCGTGCAAAAAGCGCCCACGAACCGCTTGCCCGAATGCTATATCACGTACGAAGCGCCCGACGGCGAGCGGTTAATCGTACCGTCGCCGCACACCCCGCTCAACTGGAGCAGCGCCATGCTAAAACAAGCCGTCGGCTTGCTGCGCGCAGGTACTGTGCTACAGTAAAAACATGCTCGTTTTGCCACATGTTGCCACCGGTGTTGCGCTGGGCGCCCTTATCGGCGATCCGCTCATTGTCGTGCCCGCGGCAATTGCCAGCCATTTCGTGCTTGATTCTATTCCACACTGGCAAGAAACCATGGCACCGTACCATCCTACGTGGAAGACGTATCTCCGCATTCCGATCGACATCGGCTTATCCATCGCCCTGACGCTCTACGCCATTCATCTCCAACCGGCGGCACTGCCAGCAATCCTGCTCGGCGCGGTTTTCGCCAGCATTCCTGATATCGACGTCATTACCGTCAAGCTGCCCACGTTGCAGCGGGGAATTATCAAGCGCTATTGGGATTGGCACTGCCGCATCCAGCGCGAGGTCAGCACGCTTTGGGGCGTGGCGACGCAGATGATGGTCCTCAGCACCTGCATATTGGTCATACAAACCTCTTGATTTGCTTGTGCTTGGCGTATACTGAAACCATGAAAGAGCACATCAAGAACGAAAAAACAGTACAAGTCATGAACAACCACGGGCCAAGCGGCTTTATATTTTTTGTTGCGTTTATCGGCGCGGCGGTTTATTTTGTCCAGCAGTCAAGCGGGTTTTGGGGATTCATCCTCGCCATCCTTAAGGCGATGGTCTGGCCAGCGTACGTCGTCTTTCACGCGCTGCAGCTTTTGGGCGCGTAGCCAGGCATCGTGTACTATAGAGACACGGCTATTTACTGACACATCGCCGCACGAAGGAGGGACACCATGAATATTCGTTTTGACGAACAGTTACGAAGCAACCAGGATTTCCAGGCACTGCTTGCGCGGACCGGCGACTACGGCGCTCGGCTGCGCTCGGTAGTGGCGAGCGGCGAATACCAGGAATACGAAAGCTCCATCCTTTTGCCTGCCGACAAGCAGCTGCTTGAGCAGGCGCAGGCACTCGCGCGTGAAAAAGCAGGCGAACAGCTGAGATACCATATCGTCGTCGGCATTGGCGGCTCCAACCTTGGCACCAAGGCTATTTACGATGCGCTGCGCGGCGCCTACGACCAGCTGGAGCCAGGCCGCTACCCGCGACTGCTTTTTGCCGAGACGACCGACCCGGAATGGCTCGTCAAGGCGACGTCGCTTATCGGCACGCTTGTATCACCCGAGGAAGTGCTCGTCAGCGTCATCAGCAAGTCCGGTGGCACGACCGAAACGCTGGCCAACTTCGAGATCATCATGAGCGCCTTGAGCGCAAAGTTCGGTGAAGTAACCGATAGGGCAGTCGCCATCACCGACGAAGGCTCGGCGCTTTGGGAACAAGCGGGCGCCAAGGGAATTTCGCGCCTCGCTATCCCTAAGCCGGTCGGCGGACGGTTCTCGGTATTCACGCACGTCGGACTGTTCCCGCTGGCGACCGTCGGTATCGACATTGCCGCGCTCCAAGAGGGCGGAGCGGCCTTGCGCGACGCCTGCCTGAGCGAGAACGGCAAGCAGCAAGCAGCAATTTCCGCAGCCCTCCTGGCATACTTCCGCACCCAGGGCAAAACCATCAACGACAACTTCTTTTTTCACCCCGAGCTAGAATCGCTCGGCAAATGGTACCGCCAGCTGATGGGCGAGAGCGTCGGCAAGGCCCAGTCGCTCAGCGGCGAAACGATCCACACCGGCATCACCCCAACAGTCAGCCTGGGTTCGACTGACTTGCACTCCGTTGGCCAATTATACCTAGGCGGCCCGCGCGACAAGTTCACGAGCTTCGTGTACACCGAGCAAACGGCTGACGTGAGCGTGCCGGGCGAGCGTGTCTTTCCAGAGCTGATCCCGGCCATTACCAACAAGAGCGCCCAGACCATCCTCGAGGCGATCCTTGGCGGCGTCAAAATCGCCTACCAAAAAGCCGGCCTACCGTACATGGAGGTCGTACTCGAGCGTATCGACGAGCGCTCGATCGGCGCATTCCTGCAGTTCAAGATGATCGAAATGATGTATCTTGGCCACTTGCTGAACGTCAACACGTTCGACCAGCCAAGCGTCGAGGACTACAAGGTAGAGACCAAGAAAATCCTCGGTAGCTAAGGTATACTGGTCCTATGGAGGACCGTAAAAAAACCAACACGCTGTATCTTGCAGGACTCGATGGCCTGCGTGCCGTCGCGGTCATTGCCGTCCTGGCGTACCACCTGTTTCCTACGGTCGTTCGCGGCGGGTTTATCGGTGTCGACATCTTCTTCGTTATCAGTGGTTTTCTTATCACGTCACTGCTCATTACCGAGCACGCCACCACGGGACGTGTCAATCTTAAAAAATTCTGGGCCAGGCGGGCGCGGCGGCTGCTGCCGGCACTGTTCGTTACGATCATCGTTTCGTGCTCGGTGGCGCTACTGATCGGCGGCGATATCCTCGTAGGCCTCGGGCGGCAGGTCCTGGGCGCGGCGACCTTCAGCGCCAACTGGGTCGAGGTAGCCACCGGCGCGAATTATTTTGACGCCAGCAGCCTGCATTTATTTACCAACTTTTGGTCGCTCGCGGTCGAAGAACAGTTTTATGCCGTGTGGCCGTTTATCATCGTGGCGATCCTTGGCATTGCGACGCTTACGCGCCGCTACAAAGTGGGGCTTGTTACCAGCCTTGTCCTTGCAAGTATCTCGGCCGGGGCGATGTACCTGCTGTTTAACACCGACAACCCCACGCGCGTTTACTATGGCAGCGACACTCACGCCTTTGGCCTGATGATCGGCGCGGCGCTCGCGTTCCTCGGTAATACGCGCTATGCCCGGGCTGTCGCGCGTGGCGACAAATGGCCGTCAGCAAGAATCAAGCACGCCAAGCTCTTACAAGTCGCCGGTTGGCTTTCATTCGCTGGGATTGCCGTACTGATTTTCGTACTGCCCGAACTCGAGCAAATCACCTACCATGGTGGGCTCGTAGCCGCCAGCATCCTTACCGGCATTATCATTTTGGCCACTGTCAACAACCGCGGTATTTTGCAGCGAATCCTTGAGCTTCGCCCCCTTAAGTGGATCGGCGTCCGCTCGTACGGCCTCTACCTTTGGCACTGGCCGGTAATCGTACTGTGTTATTATGGCCTGCCGGCAGAGTTACGCTGGCTGACCCCAGTTATTACCATCGCCACATCGGCCATCGCGGCAATGCTGAGCTTCCGTTACCTAGAGCAGCCCATCCGGCTCGTGGGCATGCAGACGTTCTTTTTGCAGGGAATCCAGCGCCGGCTCACTATTAAAAACAAATCCTTTCGTTTCCAGCCTTTCGTACCTATAGGTATCGCGCTTGTCGCCCTCACGGCGACTGCCGTCATCACCGCACCAGAAAAAACCCAGGCGCAGCAACGTATTGAGGCTAGCGCGGTAAAGCTCGCCAAAGAGCAAAAAGCCGCCGCCATAAAAGCCAAGGCCGCCGCCCGCAGGCCAAAAGTCATCACTGGCAAGGACATTACG
>DASTSD010000072.1:0-3663 GCA_035760845.1 Saccharimonadales bacterium (SeqCode)
AAACGAAGCCGGGCTTGCCTCGGGTATGCTGAATACTTCGCAGCAGATGGGCGGCGCGCTTGGCCTGGCAATCCTTTCGGGGGTTGCAACTTCCGTCGCCCAAGGCTCCATGCATCTTGGACCAGTGACCGCGCTGCTAAACGGTGACAAAAGCGCTTTTTTGGCAGCGAGCATATTCGCAGGCATCGCCTTCCTTATTGCTACGTTTGTCATTAAGGAGCAAAAGAATACGGCCGCTAAAGCCTCTCCTGAAGTCGTGACGGCACACTAATACCTCACTCAAAAAATTAAACAGGCAAGTTTTACTCTTGCCTGTTTTTTGACGTTGTATAATTTGCCCGCCAGTCGTGCTACTATAGTCATAAGCATTAAATTCGAGGCAACATCGTGGCACGTTTACCAATACCAGGTGCGGATAACGAAACGTGGGGAGATATCCTTAACGATTATTTGAGTGTTGCCCATAACAGCGACGGCACATTACAGTCCTCGGCCATCAGCAGTGCGGGCGCCGTGCCTACCTCGACCGTGACGACAAAAGGCGATCTTATCGCCGCTACAGGTAGTGCCGCCGTAGGGCGCTTGGCCGCCGGTGCAAACGGAAGTGTCCTGATTGCAGACTCCTCGCAGCCAACCGGTCTCGAGTGGGCATCCCCCACGCAAGGCGCCGCCTACCCGCTCGCCGGCTACGGCCTGGTAGCTGCTACAGACAACCCCGCAGCATTTAACGCCAGTGGCAGCATTGGTACGGGCTACGTATGGCTCACCCGGCTATGGGTACCGCCACATACGCCGTTCAGTAAAATTGCCATGGTCGTCGTAACGGGCGACACCTACACGCCGAGTGCCGTTCCTAACCAACTAGGCTGGTATACCGATGATGGCGTTCTGCAGGATGTGACTGCCGATGATTCTACCATGTGGGCGACTGGCGGTACGTGGTATGTCGGTACCCTCTCCACGCCAGCTCCCGCTCAAAGCACGGGCCGGTTTATTTATGTCGCCTCGATTACTGGCGGGTTTAATACTGTCTCGCATTTATACATTACCGGCGCCAATTACCAGGTACTCACAACCATGCCCGGCTCGGCCAAGCGGCGCTGCATGTACATCAACAGCCAAACAAGCCTTCCGGCCTCTTTTGACCCGACGTCTTACGGAACGCCGACCGCCTATATCCCCCTAATGGGACTTCAATAACTTACTTTTGCTTTCGCCACAATTTAGACGGCCACCACATACGTGGGCCAATTTCGAGCGTAATGGCCGGTACCAAAAGCGAGCGGACGATAATAGTATCGAGCAGCACGCCAAAGGCGACGATAAACGCGATTTCAAACAGGAACAAGATGGGGATGACGCTGAGCGCAGCGAACGTCGCTGCCAGCACGATACCGGCGCTCGTAATTACACCGCCGGTTACGACCAGGCCTTTTATAGTGCCGCGAGCCACACCGGATTTGAGCGTTTCTTCACGCACTCGCGTCATGAGAAAGATATTGTAATCAATCCCAAGCGCGACCAAAAAGACGAACCCGAATATAACGACCGCCGGGTCGGCACCCGCAAAATGCCAAAAGTTATTGAACAGCATCGCCGCGATACCCATCGTGGCGCCAAATGATATAACTGTGGTAAGTAGCAGTACGAGCGGCGCGACGATAGCGCGGAGCAGCAGCATCAAAATGATAGTAATGGCACCCAATATCAGCGGCAAAATTACCTTTTCGTCGCGAAGCGCCGCTTGGTTGGTGTCGAGCTGGATCGCACTCGTACCACCAATGAGCGCTGAGGGGTCTTTCTTTTCTACTTCGGTTCGAAGGCGCGTAATGGTATCGCGAGCCTCGAGTGAATCAGCCGCGTCGCTAAGGGTTACCTGTAGCAGTACCTTGCCATCAACGACCTTTTCTTTGGCATCTTTGAACGGATAGGCCTTGTCGGCGATTTCTTTGGCGCTTGGAATTTGCGACGAAGCCTGCTCGTACGCCATATCCACATACATCTCTGGCGCGCCTGCCATCTGGCTTTCTAGGTTGGAGCGAAGGTCCTTCAGCTGCTTTTCGCGCTTTTCGCTCACGCTATCGAGGATTTTTTGCTTGAGTTCGGCCTGGGATTCACCGAGCGGCATCGTACCGGCATCGGTGCCGGTGGCAGTAGCGCTGACAGAGTCCACGCCCTTGTCGCCATCGAGCACGGCAACGATGTCTTTTTGCGCCGACTCACTCGTAAGGACATACGCTGGCGAGCCGGAGCCACTTGGGAAGTGGGCATCGAGTGTCTTTTGACCGTCGCGCGCTTCAGACTTCCCCAAAATAAGATCGCTCTGGGCGACACCGTCAGCCTTGAACTGCAGCACGCCCATACAAGAGACGATCAGGACCACGATAGCCCCCATCCATACGCGGCGCGGGTGGCGGCGCACCAAACGGCCGACCTTCGTCCAGGCCGTGTGCTGCTTTTCGTAGTCGCTGTGAACTTTCGAGGCGCTATGCTTTGGCCGCCGAGGCCAAAACGCCGCCCGGCCAAACACCGCCAGCAGGCTCGGCAACAGCGTCAGGGCTGCGGTAATCGACAGTACGATTCCTATGCCGCCAACCGGTCCAAGCGCCTTATTAGAGCCAAGATCAGAAAACAGCAAACATAACAGCCCGGCCGTTACCGTACCGCCCGCTGCGATAATCGGCTCGAACGACGCCTTAAGCGCGACGCGCGTCGCCTGCCACTTTGACTGGTACTGGATCAGCTCCTCCCTGAAGCGCGAGGTATATAGCAGTGCATAGTCGGTCGTGGCACCAATCACCAAAATGAACAGGATACCCTGTACCTGGCCGTTCAGCTGCACGATATCTGCTTTGGCGAGGTAATATACAAGGAGAATCGCTGCCGACAGCGCCGCCATTGAGGTAAATAGCACGATAAACGGCAAAAGCGGCGAGCGGTAGACTACCAGCAAAATCGCAAACACCACGCCAAGCGCTACAAGCAGCAGCGTGCCGTCGATGCCGGCGAATGCTTTTTGCAGGTCGTGCGCAAAGCTAGCAGGGCCGGTCAGTTGGTACGAAACAGGCAGATTCTCAGCCTTAAGCGTATCTTTTAGCTTCGGGAATACCGCTTCAAAATCGGCATCGCTCTTTAGCGGCACTACCGTAAATGCCGCCTCACCGTCGTCCGATACGATCGGTGGCGACAAAGCACCCTCCACACCCTCGGCATCGGCAAGCTTATCGTTCGCCTGCTTTATGGCGTTGGTCTGTTTTTCGGTCAGCTTTTTATCGTCGTGGCTATACACGACAAGTATCGGAATCGTCTTTTCGTCGCGGAACTTCTCCAACGCTTCGTTTACCTTGGTAGACTCGGCACTTTCCGGCAAAAACGTCGCCAGATCGGTGCTCGAAACGTCACTGATCTTGCCAAAATATGGCCCGCCAATACCCGACACCGCTAGCCACGTCACAATCACCACACTCGGCAGCACTACCCGCAACCATTTAGGAATCTTCGTTTTCGTATTCTTCATAGTATTAAGTATATAGTAAAAGACCGATCAAAAACGACCGGTCTTTATTGATAAGTACTATGGTGGACCTTATAAGACTTTACTCCAACCCCACCGCCTACCTGTTTTCGCAGGTCAGGGCCCTGTTGGCCATGACACCTGCCCGA
>DASTSD010000073.1:0-2617 GCA_035760845.1 Saccharimonadales bacterium (SeqCode)
TGGGTGAAGTTAATACCAGCCGCCTTTACCTAAAGGAACTTTTGCAGAACTTCGTGACCAACGCCATCAAGTATACCCGTGAGGGAAGCATCACCATGGTCGTCAAACGCGACGGCGACAAGATTACTTTTGAGGTCAAAGACACCGGCATCGGTATCAGCAAGAGTGACCAGGCCAAGATTTTCACCAAGTTCTACCGTTCCGAGGATTATCGCACGCGCGAAACAAACGGCACCGGCCTGGGGCTCTACGTCGCCACCAAGCTCGCCAAAAAGCTCGGCACGCATATTAAGTTCAAGAGCCGCCTTAACCACGGCTCGAGCTTCAGCATTACCATTCCAGCCGTCGAAGAGAAAGTTAAATAACTATTTGTCGATTTCGATACGGTTGACCTGTACGACAGGCGCCGTCACTGACCGACCTTTCCATTTGACCGTGTGGCGGACATAACCAAGCATACTCCACAGGAACAAACCGAACTCTTGCAGTATCAGGTACGGCCACAACAGGCCGCCAAGCCATGAGTTGCGCCGCCACACCATGTGACTGTACACCCCATGAAGCACCACGAAAATACCAACGACTATCGCCGGGAAGATTGCCCGGTACGACCAACCTTCCAGGCCATCGGTCAGCAGCACAAATGTCGGCACGTTCAAAAGGGCGAGAGCGAGCACTGCCGGCACGGCTCGCCAACCAGGCGCAAGCGGATACAGTACGCGGCGGCTCGTCTCCATTTGCGAGCTCCATTTTTTCTCATAGGTAATACCGAGCCGGCCACTATCGACAAGGCACTTATACCCGTCGCCGACCAGCCCCGCGATATGCGATTCGGCGTGGACTTCGTTCTTGTGTGGCTCCAGGCCGCCAAGGCCCAGCAGCGTATCGCGTTTGATCGCCCAAAAAGACCCGGCGGCAAGCGGCGCCCGGAGCGTCAGCTGCCAAAAGTAGCGCAGCGGCCCGAACAGCACGCTGGGGCGCCACACGTCTGCGCGCTGAGGGATCACCGACACCATCGATTTATTAGCCGAGGTCACATAGCTCATTAGCCGCGTCAGCGACGTCGGCTCAACCAAGGTGTCGACGTCCATGAATATAATGTACGAGCCGCTGGCCTCCTGCGCCAGGATATCCAGGGCATGGTTTTTACCCAGCCAGCCCTCCGGCAGCTGTGAACCAGGCACGAACCGCACGCCGGCATGCGCGAACGAACGCACGATAATCGACGTGTCGTCGACCGAGCTGTCGTCAAATACGACGATCTCCATCTTTTCGTAGTCGCTGGCAAGCACGTGCTCGAGACAGCGTACCATGGCATGCTTTTCGTTACGGGCAGGAATACACACGCTAATACTTGGCAAATCACTAGGTTTTGGCGGGTGTTTTGGCGGCCGGCTCTCGCGCGCGGCACGTGCTACCTGCGCGGCAAAGTACACGGCAAGCCCCGTGTCGATACTTAGAATTGCAAGAAATATACCCTCGATCACTGCGTTTTAGTGTACCATGCTTGACGTTATAACGGTAGTCAGCTATAGTGTTACTTGACAGTCTGCAGTGAGCAGACTTTTAATTTTGGGAGAGCACACGCTTTGGCAACCAAGGGCAAGAAACCAGCAACCAAAAAAGCGGAGACCACTACCAAGGTAACGCGTATCCGTGCCACCGACGACAAGCCGGCGGCTGAAAAACAAACCAAAAAACCTGTAGTCCAAGAAGAAGCGACCGAAAAGCAGGCCCGCCGCAACCCGGCCGTCGCCATCCGCGATTATTTCGTCGGTGCATGGGTCGAGCTCAAGCAAGTCCGCTGGCCAAACCGCCGCGCGACATGGGGCATGACAATGGCCGTTTTGGCATTTACTGCCTTTTTCGTCCTTCTCATTTTGCTTCTGGACGCACTATTCAAATACGTATTTCAATTAATTTTAGGATAAGGAACAATGGCAAAAACCCGTTACGACTCAACCCGCAAGTGGTACGCAATCCACACTTACAGTGGCTACGAAGAAAAGGTAGCCGACAGTATTCGCCAGCGTATTAACGCTGTCGACATGGCCGACAAGATTTTTGACGTCATGGTACCAAAAGAAAAGCAAATCCAGATCAAGAACGGCAAGCGCAAAGTCGTTGAGAGCAAGATCTTCCAGGGCTACGCGCTAGTCGAGATGAAGCTCACCGACGAAACCTGGTACATCGTTCGTAACACTCCAGGCGTCACCGGCTTTGTCGGTAGCGGTACCGAGCCAACTCCTGTTTCTGAAAGCGAAATCACCAAAATCAAGAAGCGCATGGGCGTGGAAGATCCAAAGCACCACATCGACTTCAGCGAGGGCGAAGTGGTTTCTATTACCGACGGTCCATTCAAGGGCTTCGACGGTGCCATCTCTGAAATCGACACCCAAAAAGGCAAGATCAAAGTCATGGTCAGCATGTTCGGCCGTGACACTCCAGTAGAGCTCGACGCGCTCCAAGTCAAAAAAGTCTAGTAGACTAAATCGTGTCAATCTGTTAAAATATATTAGTTACGCACTAAATATACGCTTCAACTAATATTTAGTACAAGAAAGGAAGTCCCGAAGGGAAAAGAGCAGCCGGCGTGACGGATTTACTCCGACACACC
>DASTSD010000074.1:0-9261 GCA_035760845.1 Saccharimonadales bacterium (SeqCode)
TGCCGCCCAGGATTCCCCAACCGTCCAGCAGCTCGTTATCGCCAAACAATGACGGAAGATACCCGCCAAGAATCCCAAACACCGTTGCAAACAGCAAAATAACGCGCTTATTCATATCTCCAGTATAGACCATCCCGAGGCGTCAGTAAGTACCGGCGTCACGCTCCTGACGGCGGCGTTTCATCACATCCCGTAATGTTGGTTATCGTGTAAGAATGCTTGTAGTAATCTTTTTTGACGTCGTACGTGCCACCGCTAACCCCGCCAATATTGTTCACGTTACAGGTATAAAACTGTACCGATGTCGACGTTTGGAACGGCCGGAACCCCTGGCGGCGATACAGTTTGTCGGTCTGGGGCGTGTTGACCATATTCCAAGCCGAAAGGATATACTGAACGCCATTGCTGGCATAAAGGTAACAGCCGCCCGTACCGTCAACGCCGCCGCCCGGGTTGGGCGTGCTTTGCGGCAAAGAGCCGACACCGGGAATCCAGTCGGTATTTTGCGACCCATTAAAACAATTGCCGTCCGTCCGCACGTCTACGCTATGCCAATTGGCTGGTGACTCGGCTGTCGTTTGCGGGTACGAGCCGTTTTGGATCTTGTAAGTCTCTATTGTCTTTTGCAGGTTGCTGAGGTCGTTCACGCGCGTGGCGTTACGGGCACGTTCCTGAATGCCGTTATACGCCACAATGACGATTGCCGCCAAGATTGCTACCACAACGATAACAAGGAGCAGTTCAACGATAGTAAAGCCTTCCCGACTCCGCCGCATTATGCCCCCGCCGGCGGCGTTTCATTGCACAAACTAGAGGTAATATTCGAGACGGTCATGGAATGCTTGTAATAATCAAGCGCCGCAGAGTACGTACCGCTGGGGTTGCCGCCAATCGCCGAGTGGTTGCACACGTAAAAAATACCATACGTGTGCGACGGGTCCATTTCACGGAGGCCGACGCGCCGGTACATCGCAGCCGTCTGCGCGTCCTTTAGCATATTCCAGGCCGATATCACGTAACTAGCGCCATCACTCACGTAAATATAGCAGCCGGGGTAGCCACCCACACCAGTTGCCGTGCCATCACTTTGCGGCAACGCGGCGTTCAGGCCCGGCACCCAATCAGCAGTCTTGGTACCAACGCTACAGTTGGCATCCGTCCGTCCGGTCGACGTACCCCAGTCGGGGTTAAGGTTCGCGTTGGTAACGGGATACGTGCCGTTGAATGTCTTATAGGTTTCGACCATTTTTTGCACGCTCTTCAGATCGTTTTGGATTTTGGCAAGCTTAGCCCTGGTTTGTACGCCGTTATACGCCACGATCACGATACCAGCCAAAATGCCAATCACGACAATGACGATGAGGAGTTCGACGATAGTAAAGCCGCGCGTTTTTGTAGCCATATGATACCGCTTACGTTTTATTCGATTGTAGCAGGTTTTACAGGTAGCGCGTACTGCCAAACGGTACCTTTTGCTTGACGAGGCGCGCGGTACCGATCGTGTCGGCCGAATGGAGCGTACCATCGCCAAACCGCCGGTTGATATCGTCGATCGCTGCCGTCACCCGCTGAATCCGCGCCAGTTCGTCACCAAAAAGGCTGAGCTGGCGGTCGGTATCATCCTCGAGCTGGTAGCAACTGACGCCAATCTCCTTGATGTCGTCGGGTGCCTCGGCAAACAGCAACGCGGCCTGCGCATAAATCGCCTGGTTGCTGAAAAAGGGCAGGGAAGCCATCTGCCGGCGATGCCAGTACCCGCGGGTAGGAGACTTGGCATACACGAACACGCCGCGTGCCGCTTTTCCCTGCGACCGCATGCGGTGCCCGACCGACTCACATAAATTATGCAGGCGCTGGAGGATCTTTTCGCGCGGCAGTCCCCGGCTCTCCAGTACGTACTGGCGGCCGACGGTTTTTATATCACGCGGCACGTCGTCGACTTCCCATCCCCTGAGCCGCCTATGCCACTGCTCGCCCACGATGCTTTTGAAGACGATCTTCTGCAGCGTCACGACGTCGGCATCCAAAAACTGGAGCGGCGTGTAGATCCCCACTTTGTTCAGCCTCGCCTCGTTGTGGTACGCGATACCCGTCAGGTCGCGCAGCTTCAGCGTGGCCATCGTTTGGCGCAGGTTCGTATGGTCGATCACGTCCAGGCCGTTCGGCTTATGCAGGCCCGCCGCGGTCTTGGCTAAAAACCTGTTTGGCCCAATCCCTACGTTGCAGTTCATGGCGCACCCCACCTCGTTATATAAACTCTGTTTTATCTCATAGCCGATATCCACCAGGCTGCGCCGCTGCGTCTCGCCCGTCGCTTGGTAAAAATCAATGACACCCTCGTCGATGCTTTTCATGGTGATGTGCGCCGAGTAGCGCTTCATGATATCCATGAGTTTGTGGTAGACGTAGCGGTATTTTGGCGGATCACTCTCAAGCACTATCAGGTCGGGCGCCAGCTTGCGCGCCTGCCACACCTTCATGCCGAGCGTCACGCCCAGTGCCTTAGCCTCGTAACTGGCCGTCACGATAGAAGTATGCTCGGTGCGGCGGTTGGCGATAGCAACAGGGCGGTGGCGTAATAGCGGCCGGGCTTGCTGTTCAACCGTGGCAAAACAAGAGTTAAGGTCGATGTGCATGATCATCGGCCGCGCAGTATTGTACGACCCATTATTCATAGTGGTCGGCCTCCATAGTCAGATGCCACGTCAGGCGCTCGGTGTCAAATTCCAACCGGTAATCCGCCCCGCCGTCCGTCACGTCGAATATATGGACCGTCCGCGTACCTTTGCCCGCCGGGTGCCTGAGGCCCAGCTCGCTCACCTGTATTTCCCGCCCGTTCGGGCGCTTGAACGCCAGCGGCCGGCACAGGTTGAGCCCTTCGCCAAAGCTCGCAACCACCTGTACGCGTTCGTTCAAAAAGATTTCGTCATTCATGCTAAGAATCCTCTAAATAGTTAGTTAGAGAAACGGTTGCAAGTTGTTCGTCCGTCTTTTTGCCCGTTTCTTAGCAAAAATCCGAAGACGATTCTGAGTGAATGACCTATGCGCGAGGGACGCTTAGCCGGAGCCAGTGAGTATCGCGTGGTAATTTCTAGTATATACCTTTCGTACGCTTAGCGAAGTAATTTCATCGCCTAAATGCAGCACCTTTCGTCCTTTTGGACTCGTCAGCATGAACACGCATTCATGGAGGGCTTCGCGGCGCCGGAGCTGTGACGCTCCGGCGCCGCGCCCCCGGGCGTCCCTGTCGGGACCCGGAGTTGACGGCTGCTCCAGTGGAGCTCTCAGACGCCGTCCGCGCCTGGCACCTTCCGACCTTCAGCAGGTCGGATCACTCCCCGGCATGAGGGAGGCGCATCGCCCACAGGGGGGCTCAGCGATCAGTTGACGCCAGCGAGTGAGGCCGACTGGAACGAGGCGATGTTCCGGATCGGGTTCTTGCTTCCGGTGTCGATGTACTTGATCGTCACCTGGTCCCCGACCTTGGCGACGGTCATCGCGAGGCTGTTCGCCGTCTCGGTGACCTGGCCGCGGTAGAGGTGGGCGTTGTCGCCCTCCAGGGTCAGGATCATGTACGTGTTGCCGTTGAAGACCAGCGGGGGGCTCACCGAGGCGAGCTTGCCCTGGAGGGTCTTCTCCTGCGCGTTGGCACCGGGGGAGTTGTTGTTCGACCCGGTCGCGATCTGGGTGCTGTACTGGGACAGCGCGTCACCCTTGTCGCGGCCGATGATGGCCTTGGAGCTGTCGGCCTGGGTGGCGTTGATCACGCCCACGCCCGCGAACGAGGTGGGCACGACCGTGCCGTTGTCGTCGGTCTTGTCGCCCAGGCCGTCGCCGACCATGCTCGCGACCCAGGTCAGCTGACCGTAGATCTTGTGCAGGGCGAGGGCCGTCGGGTCGAACTTCTTGGTCGTGCTGGACGTCTGGTTGAAGGCGTCGCTGACGTTGCTCTCGACCTGGAGCCCGGCCGGTGCCTCGTAGACGAAGACCTGGTTGGACCGGGTCGACATCAGCGCGATGTACCGGACGGCGGTGTCGGACTTGAACGAGGTGAACAGTGCCTGCCAGGCGGGGCCGCCCGGCCAGTCACCCTTGGCCTCGGTGTAGACGAGGTTCAGGCCGCCGCTGATCTTGTAACGGTTGGCCTTGCCCTCGTTGATCGCCTTGTACGGGGCCTGGGCCCAGTGTCCCCACGCGTCGAGCAGGTGCTCGGCGGTGTTGCGGGAGTAGACCCGGTCGACCCACGCCGGGACCTTGTCCAGCGCGTACTTGGTGATCTTGCCCGACTGCGGGTCCACCGTCATGAACTGCCGCGGAACGGAGTCCTGCCAGCGGACCAGCGGGTCGTTGACCGACGCCGTGTAGTAGGGCTGCCAGTTGTCGTCGACCTCCAGGCTGAGCCCGTCCAGGAACTGGGTGCGGAACCCGTTGTTGTACAGGTACCGCTCCATGTTGGCCTGGAACGTGCCGCCCGGGAAGTACTTGATCTTGAACCCGAGCTTGGCCTGCGGGGCCGCGTTCGGGTCCTCGGCGTCGACGACGATGTAGCCCGGCGACGTGTAGTTCACCGCGCCGGAGTCCTTGACGCCGCTGACCTTGAGGTCGAACAGGTAGTACATGTGGCCCGCGACGGACTGGAGTTCGCCGTCGCCGAGGCTGTACCGGCTGGAGATGCCCTTGTTGTTCATGGCCCGGTTGGCCTGGTTGCGCGCCGCCTGGTCGCCGACGATCACCATGTGTTCGTCGGACGTGGGCGGGTAGTTGCCGGCCGGGTCCTTGGGGTCGGTCGGGACCATCTTGACGTCCAGGGCGTGGACCATCTTGTCGACGTTGCCCTGGCCCAGGAACCAGTTGTTCCAGATCCCGACGACACCGCCCGCCAGCACGATCACCATGACGACCGATCCGGCGCTGGCCAGGCCCACCTTGCGGCGGACACCGTCCACGATGCCGAAGGCGATCGCCAGGATGATCAGGTTCGTGATGACGAGACCGGTCCAGCCGGCTCCCGCGAAGACGGGCCGCATCTTGAAGAAGATGAGCCAGTCGACGAACAGGAGCACGACGAACGAGACGACGGCCGCGACGGCGTTGGCCTTGAGGACTCGGCGGGTCTCCCAGTGGTCGAACGACGAGCGGCGGTAGCTGTAGCCGGAGTCGTACCAGTCGCTGATGTCCTTCGCGACCGGCAGGCTAGCCAGCACGAAGCCGACGACGGCACTGACGGCCGCCGCGATTGCTGCGATTCCCCACATTGCTGGGGTCCTCCTGTTCTAGAGGGCCTGACGCGAGGCTTCTGCCCGCGCCGTGGTGGTCGACCAGGTGTTGCCCTGGCCGTCGACGACATGCACCTGCTGCGGCACTTCTTCGAAGATGAACGGCTGGTTGGCCTTCACCACGAAGGTGCGCTTCAGGTTGGTGCCGATGGTGACGTACCCGAGCGCCATGGACTGGCTGCGGATCTGGAAGACGTCCCCCTTCAACCACTGGGTGGCCTCGAAAGGAACGGTCCATTTCTCGCTGGCCAGCGTGCTGCCATCCTGGTTCAGGATCAGCACTGCCGGGGCGTTCGTCTCGGGCGTCGGACTGTCCGCGTCGGCCGCGATGGCCTTGAACGGACCGAGTACCGACTTGACCTGCTGGAGGTCCGTGTCGGTGAGCGGACCCTGTGCCACGGGAGGCATCGGGTCCTGCTCGTCGGGCGGGGTGGTCGGGCCGCTGAAGGCGTAGATCGTAACCGCCGTGATCGCTGCGGCCACAAGGCCGGCTATCACGGCAATCAGACCACGCCGGCGGCGGATGGGCTGTTTCACGTCCGGTTCTCCCTACGGTTGAGGTATTCGTCGAGCCAGTCCCGCGTCGCGTCGCGCAGCGCCTCCGATGCGGTAGGAATGAGGCGATCCTCGGATTCCACGCGCATCAGGAGCACCGCGACGGCGCTCAGCAGGCGGGCTTCGTCGGCCTGTTCGGCTTTGCAGTCTTCCAACCACTGCCGAAGCAGCTGTTCGGTGTCGGACTGCAACCCCAACACTTCGCAGAGTTGCGCCACGATGACCGTGGCCCTGCGAAGTTGCCACCTGCCGTGACTGTTCGGAACTTGGCCCGACGGGGGCAGGCTGCCGATGCTGCGGGCAGGGAGTCGCGGCTGCTCCAAAAAACGCACGACAGCGTCGTACGCCTTGAAGCCGCCAGCCACTACCAACGCCGCTCCCACTCCTACGAGCAGGACAAGCAAAGCGACAGGCAAAGGGGTTCTCACCTCCTCACTCACTGAGTTTTTAACGATCGGTTTGCGACTTGACCGAGGCAAAACCTCGGCTGGCATATTATAATATAAAAACCATAAATCTTCAATAGCTCAAATCATAAAACACTAGAAAACCAAGCCATAATCTGCTACAATCATCTCTAGTTTATGGCAGCGTAGCTCAGTTGGTTAGAGCGTAGGACTCATAAGCCTAAGGTCACTGGTTCAATCCCAGTCGCTGCTACCAAGCAATTATCAAAAAATCACCTCCTTTCAAGGGGTGATTTTGCATTTTAGTACGATTATACTGTTACCGATGGCCAAAACCGAGCAAGAGACGTGGTCCGGACCCCAGGGTCACGGACGTTGCCATATCGTCACCGTCGCGGCTCCCCAGCCGCCTTCATTCACCAAGGAGGTGATACGCGAAGGATTCCTCGCCTGTGGCGGCTGCCCGCACCCTGTAGTCTGCGCTCTGAAAGGAGGCTGTGAGCTAGGCAACCCTACGGGCTGACCCACTCGCGCCAGCCATCAGCCGCCGCTCCTTCGCGAACATGCGAGGAGCGGCGGCACGATTCCTACGCTTTCTGATAAAACTCGGACAGCCGCTGGTATGCACGGGTACGGAAGGCGTAAAGCACCACCATCAGCATGATAAGACTTGCCACAACGAACACCAGCGCGATACCGCGCGCCTGTCCGTCGCCAAGCAGCCAGCCGAACGCTTGTTTTCCTTCGAGGGACCGCATATAAGGAATGATTGCAAACTGAGCGATTGGCGCCACAATGAATGCGGTGATCGGCGCGCTGGCAGATTCGATCGCCTGCGCAAGGCCAAACACCCGGCCCTGGCGTTTGAGCGGCACCACACGCTGAATAATCGTCTGCTCGGCCGCCTCGGCGATCGGCATCAGGCACATGAATAGCAACATTCCCAGCGCGTATAACCACCACCACTCACGAATCGTAAACAGTCCGCCCAAAAGCGCCACGCCGATATTCACCAGCAGCATGGTCTTAAGCGGGTTTTTGCCCAGGCCTTTCTTGGCCACAATTCCACCGCCGATGATAAAACCGATGCTCGTCACGCCCAGCACCACGCCCCACAGCTCGACGGGGAAGAGGGTAAGACCATACGGATCCATCAGCGCCATGAACACGCCGCCCACCAGGTTGTTGAACGTCGTAAACACGATCAGCCAGGCAAGGCCCGGCACTACGCGAATAGCCGCGATGCTCCCCTTGAGATCGATCTTTTTATTCTCGAGCTCTGGGTCGTGTACGATTTTCTTTTCGGGGATGCTAACAAACAGAATATGCAGCGCCGCGATCGTCGTAAATGCTATTGCGATTGCTAGGGTCCAGCCCATGCCAAGCAGGCCGATAGAAAGCCCCGAGAAAACGCTCGTCACCATGAATGCTACGCCCTGTACCGTGCCGACCATGCCGTTGGCTTTGTCGTGGTTTTCCTTTGGCACCAGGATCGTCACCACCGTGCTCAGCGCGATATTGCGCATGTTCTCTATCACGCCGCCAATCAGAATAATCATGGTAAACAGCCAGAAAATCGGACCGGTCCAGTCCAGCAGCTGCGCCTTGTCAAAGGAAAGGTACACCAGGCCGCCCAGCGCAAAACACACCAGCGAAAAGACCGCCGAAAACACCATGACGTTTTTCTTTTTGTTGTGGTCGACGATGGTTCCGAAAATAATACTAAAGATTGCCACCAGCAACATGTACGCGCCGCCAATGATACCCGTCGCCAGCACCGACTTGGTTTCCAAGTACACCCAAAACGTCAGCGCGAACCACAAATAGCTGGTGGTGACGTTGGCAATAAGCGTGTTTAACAAGATCTGATAAAAATGTTTCATTGATATATTTTAGCAAATCGTACGGCATTTACACCGATTACGATCAAGATTGTTTAGGGCAGATGATTGCCACCGGTCACGCCAATGACCTCGGCAGTAATATAGCTCGATTCCTGCGACGCCAAAAATACGTACGTCGGCGCCAGTTCGGCCGGCTGGCCTGGGCGCCCTAGCGGCGTGTTTTGGCCGAACTTTACCAGCTTTTCCTGCGGCTGGCCATAACTGGGCTGTAGAGGTGTCCATATCGGACCCGGCGCCACCGCGTTTACCCGGATGCCTTTTTCAATCACCATTTTGGCGAGCGACTTGGTAAACGCCGTGATCGCCCCTTTCGTTGACGCATAGTCAAGCAGGCCAGGGGAGGGCTGGTACGATTGGATCGACGTGGTATTAATAATACTTCCCCCGGCGGGCATGTCTTTTAACACCTCTTTGCTAATCCAAAACATAGCGAACACGTTGGTTTTAAACGTGCTCTCGAATTGCTCTGTTGTGAGATCTTCAACATTCTCCACAAACCGCTGTTTGCCGGCATTGTTAACCAAAATATCAATCGGCCCCAACTCCTCTACCGCCTGCTTTACCATCTCCTGGCAAAACGATTCGCTGGTAATATCGCCGGGTAGCGTCACGGCTTTTGCGCCCGCCGCCTCAATCTCTTTGATCGTAACGTCGGCATCCTCCTGCTCCTCTGGTAAATACGACAGCGCTACGTCGGCACCCTCGCGCGCGAACGCGATTGCCACCGCCCGGCCGATACCCGAATCGGCGCCCGTAATCAGTGCTTTCCTGCCCTTTAGCCTCCCCAGTCCCTTGTACGTATCGATACCATGGTCAGCCCGAGGCTCCAGCTGGGCATCCAGCCCCGGTTCAGGTTGGGTTTGCGGTGGAATGTCCAGTTCGCCGTACTGCGAACGTGGGTCTTGCATTTCATATTGATTGGAACGCGCCATGCTTTGCTCCTTTCGTTATGGTTTTGACGTTACTGGATGGTTGCGGATTCGATAAACGCGTCGATGTCAGCCTTTATTTCGGCCATCACTTTTTGTGCTGCGGCCCGGGATGTCGCGTCAGTGTTGTCGGTAGATGCCATCATATCCAGGCAACCACCATTTTGCGGCGGGGTTATCTTTTTAGTTG
>DASTSD010000075.1:0-6860 GCA_035760845.1 Saccharimonadales bacterium (SeqCode)
TGCCTACCTTAAGCTTCATGGCAATGCTAATGAAGCTATGGAATTTTATAAAGATGTATTTAATGGGGAGTTCCTAGCGGTACTTCGAGATGGGGATGACGCGGAGCAAGCTCGTGCGCTCTCTGACGAAGACAAGCAAAAAATAGCCTTCATGACGCTCAATATTGGACATGGCACAACCCTTATGGCGAGCGACATAATCGGGCCTGATGCGAAAAAACTAGTGGATGGCAACAATGTTTACATCTACGTGAATGTCGAGAGCGAGCAAGAGCTAGATGATGTTTACGCCAAACTCATAAAAGGCGCCCGAGTTCTTAACGAGCCTGCTAACACCCCTTGGGGTGGTTATTTCTGCGAACTCGTTGATATCTACGGGATTTCCTGGATCGTCAATTTTCAGCGTGATCTAGGCCCGCTTTCACACCGCCCCTAAAGGTACGGCCATCATCTTATAAAGTGATTTGAACTCGTTTACGTAAAAGACTACAGTTTGACTGTAGTCTTTTTAATGATTTCTTGGCTGGGGTGGAGGGACTCGAACCCCCGAATGCCAGGACCAAAACCTGGTGCCTTACCACTTGGCGACACCCCAATACTAAGCAATTTTACCATATTGGGTTGGTTTTCCCAACAGGTGACGGCCTCTGCTCTACCCGTAGTAAAACTCCCGCTTTGACGCGGGAATTTTGTGCTAAAAGTCGAAGAGGTCGCCGAGGAAGGACTCCTTCTTTTTGGGATGATCTTTGCCGTGATGCGATGAGCGGCTGTCTTCGTAATGGCGCTCGTTTCGGGGCTCATAGCGGCGCTCGTCGTGCGATTCATAGCGTGGTTGGCTGTGTTCGGATCCTTGGATGAGCTTGTCGAGTTCTCCGCGGTCAAGCCAAACGCCGCGGCATTCCGGGCAGTAGTCAATTTCGATTCCTGAGCGGTCGGTAATAAGTAACGTAGCGTTGTCGACAGGGCATTTCATGGCAACTCCTTTTGCTTATTTGTCTGCAGTCACTTTAACAGGAGTAGCGGAGAATAAGCTGAAGAAAGAACTACGATGGGGCTTTCGCCAAACGACCCCTTGCCCGAGCGGAGCGCGCTACGACTCCCCTGCCGAAGAATCTGCGGCCAAGGTATTTGTGAAGCTCGATAAAGACGATCGGGGTGACGAACGCAGCTACGCCGGTAATCACGAGGTCGCCAATAGCGACGCGTGAAACGTGCAGGATATCGCCAAGCGGGCCGAACAACGCGAGCATCTGCAGTGTGACCGCGATGGTGAGCCCCGCGTAAAACTTACCGTTCCACACCTTAAGGCGGGCCCAGATCGGTTCGTCGTCGCTCCGCAGGCCGATGGCGTTCGCCCATTGCATGACCACGAGCGCCGAGAACGCGATAGTGCGGCCGTATTCGCTACCGTATAGGTTGCTATAAACCGCGTAAATGCCGAGGGTGAGCGCGCTCATGGTGAGTGCAATCAGGACGATACGTGAAATAAGGAACTTGCCAAGAATCGGCGCTTTGGGGCTGAGCGGTCGGCGCCGCATGTTGTGCTGCTCACCCGGCTCTAGGCCGAGCGGAATGACCATGGCCGTGTCAGTGACCAGGTTGACCCAAAGAATCTGCACGGGTACGAGCGGAATCGGCAGGCCGACGATGAGCGCGCCGATGGTAGTGAGTACCTCACCGGTGTTGGTGGCGAGGAGGTATAACAGCATGCGACGGATGTTGGCGTAAATGGTGCGGCCTTCGCTCATGGCGCTGACGATGCTCTTGAAGTTGTCGTCGATGAGTATGATATCGCCGGCGTCTTTGGCAATTTGGGCGCCGCTACCCATGGCGACGCCGACGTGCGCATTGGCAAGTGCCGGGACGTCGTTGACGCCGTCGCCGGTCATGGCGGTGATATTACGTTTTTTAAGCAGCGCCAAAATGCGGTATTTGTGCTCGGGAATAACGCGCGAAAAAACGCGGATGTTGTCGATAATGGCCTCGAGTTGCTCGTCGGTCATGACGCTCATGTGACGCGCGTCAAAGACTTGCTCGCGCGAGTGGATCATGCCAAGCTGGCGGCCGATGTGATAGGCCGTTTCGAAGTGGTCACCAGTAATCATGCGGACGGTCACGCCAGCGCGAAGCGCTGTTTGGATGGCACTTTTTGCCTCGGGACGCAGAATGTCCGCAACCGCCACGAAGCCGGCGAATGTCAGCTTGTGGCTTTTGTGCAGGTCGGCAAATTTGGTTATTGGTTTTTTGAGCGTACCGTGCGCCAGGGCGATGACGCGGTAGCCGCTGCCTGTCAGTTTGTGCAGCTGGGCGACGGCTTTTTCGTGTTCGTTTTCGGTCAGGTCACAGCGCAGCAATACGTGCTCGGGCGCACCTTTTACGGCCAGCTCGTATTCGCTGCCGCTGTGCCACAAGTTGCCGCTCATGGCGGTGGCTTGGTCGAACGGCAGGCTGAGCATCGGTGGCTGGGTCGGGCGGTGTACCTGCTTTTCTTCGGTGTACATAGAAAAAGCCGTGTCGAGCGGGTCACGGTATTTTTGAGCTGAGACGTTGGTGGCGATCTGCATGATGCGCGCCAGGTGGGCGTGCGCTCGCTCGGGGTGCCAGGTTTCTTGGACGGTCAGCTGGTTTTTGGTGAGCGTACCGGTTTTGTCGGTGGCGATAGTGGTAATGACACCGATAGTTTCGATAGAGCGCATGGTGCGGACCAGAGCCCTTTTGGCAGCCATACGGCGCATGCCAAGCACTAACACGACGGATATCGCCACAGGCAGGCTCTCTGGCACGGCGCTAACAGAGAGCGCAATAACGAACTGCAGGCTTTCGGTAACGTCCATGCCGCGCATGATCGAAAGGCCAAAGGCTACCAGCGCGACGGCTGCAACCACGCCGATTATTTGCGAGACGAGCTTGTCGATCTTTTTTTGGACAGGGCTCTCGGTTGATGAATTGCTGGTGAGTGCGGCGAGTTGGCCGAACTCGGTTTCGTTACCGGTCGCGACCACGGCGGCCGTGACTTCGCCCGATACCACGAATGATCCCTGAAAGAGCATGTTGCTCCGCTCGTAGACTTCTTTTTCGCCGTGGAGCGGCTCGGTTTGTTTGTCGATCGGAACGGACTCGCCGGTCAGCTGCGATTCGTCGACGCGGAGCGAAGAAGTGTAGATAGCCCGAGCATCGGCGGGAACCTTTTCGCCTTCGTGCAGCGTAATGATATCGCCAGGCACGAGCAGGCTGGCATCAACCTCCACTACCTTGTCGTCGCGCAGGACTTCGACGTTTTGGCTCTCATGCTTGCGTAGCGCACGCAGGATCCGCTCGGTCGAAAAACGTTGCACGTAGTAAATAGTAGCGCTGGCTGCCATGATGACCAAGATGATTCCGGCGTCAAGGTACGCGTGGTGCCATAGGCTGATGATGGCGGCAATGAACAGCACCAGCATGAAAATGTTAGCGAACGGCTCGATCAGCTTGCGCCATAGCGGATCGCCGCTAACTTTGATGATGTTCGGCCCGTGAAGCCGTAACCGCTCCTCTGCCTCGCTAACAGGCAGGCCGTTTTCGGAGGTCTGAAGTTCTTTGAGGGTTTGGTGCGCGGTTTTTGTGTAATAAAGCATTAGGACTATTATACCAAACCAAAAGAGCGAAGCTGGGAGAAGCTTCGCTCTAGTGTGTGAGATGGGTCTGCTAGCCGATGCCGACCAGCTGCAAGCGCTTGGTCTGCATGCCGGCCGACCATTCGACCATGTCTTGGATTTGTTTGCCAAGCAGGCTCCTGCCGAGCGGACTCTTGATAGAGATACGTCCGTCGCTTGGGTTGGCCTCGATGCTTTCGACGAGCGTGTAGCGGACGATACGGCCGCTCGTGTCGAGCAGATCGACGACCGAACCGATCGCTACCTTGAGCGCGTCACGCTTGCGCGGGAAGATCTTGGCGTTTGCCAGCGCGCGTTTTTTCTCGGCAAGATCGCTCTCGATGGCCTCGATAACCGCCATTTGCTCGACACGCGCAAAACGCTCGTCGTGGCCGTCGGTCTTATCGATCTCACGCAGGCGGGCGTAGGCATCGTGCTTGTCACGTTCCAGGCGTGCCACCTCTTTTTTTAGTTCTTTCATGCCTTTTTTGCTAAGGTAAATGATAGAGTTCAATTTCTGTCC
This sequence comes from Saccharimonadales bacterium (SeqCode), assembly GCA_035760845.1. Taxonomy (GTDB): domain Bacteria; phylum Patescibacteriota; class Saccharimonadia; order Saccharimonadales; family Saccharimonadaceae; genus CAMLKC01. The sequence continues at coordinate 4,156 of DASTSD010000075.1, forward strand.
CTCCTTCTTTGTTTATGGCCGCGAAGCGAATGTTGTGCTGCCCCGCGTACATCTTCATTATGCTCCTGTTTGCTGAGCCATTTCTGAAAATGAGGCCATGTTGCTAAAAGCACGACGCTATTTTGAGGTTTTCATCTTGCCGTCCTTGAGTATGAATGTGCGGTCAGTCTTGCCGGCGATATCCAGGTCGTGCGTGACGGCCAAGATAGTGGTGTTTTGGCTGCGCGACAGATTGTGGAGCAGGTCGAAAATCCTTTTGCCGGTCTCGCTGTCAAGGTTGCCAGTCGGCTCATCGGCCAAGATGACGGCCGGGTTATTGGCGAGCGCCCGGGCAATGGAAACTCGCTGCTGCTGTCCCCCAGAGAGCCGTGCGGGCCTTCTGAGCTGTTCGCTTCCTGTTATGCCTACCTCATCGAGCAGCGACGCTGCGCGCGACTTACGTTCCCTTGCCGGCAAGCCGCCGAACTCTAGCGCCAGCATGACATTCTCGAGCGCACTGAGGTTGGGTATGAGGTTGTAATGCTGGAAAACGAAGCCGATTTTGCGGGCGCGATATGCCGTTTGCGCACCGCTTGAGAGCTTGGCGATATCAATATCATCGGCGAGGATTTCGCCTTCGCTCGGCGTATCGAGCGCGCCCAGCAGGCTAAGAAGCGTGCTTTTGCCTGAGCCGCTCTTGCCAATGATAGAGGCGAACTCGCCGGTTTCAACATGAAAGCTAACGCCCTTTAGTGCCTCCACGTCGCCGTGTGCGGCGTGGTAAGTCTTGGTGAGATTTTTAACGGTAAGTGACATGCGGTTCTCCTATTCTGTCCTCAATACTTCTGCTGGTCGGATACGGGCAATCGTCCATGCCGGGACGGCACTGCCGACGATAGCGATAAGAAGAATAATCGCGCCGCTGATGATGAATGTTTGAGGAGTAACCGAGCTTGTCACGGACGTAAGGTTCGCGCCTAGCTGGTTTGCGAAGCCACCTGGTCCTCCTGCGCGCATGATGGGCCCTGCGGATGCGCCACCTTCACTTCTCATGATTGGTCCGCCTTGTATCATGCGGCCTTGGCCCTGCGTCTCGGTGCTGCTGGATTGGTTGCTGACAAGCGACTGCGTGAGCGGCCCGCTGGCGGCGACGCCAATCCCCAGGCCGACTATCGTGCCCATGATTGTTAATGTCACTCCTTCGGTGATGAACTGGGTCATGATGCTGCGGTTGGTGCCGCCGATTGCCTTGATGACACCGATTTCGCGCCGCCGTTCGCGAACGACCATGATCATGGCCAAAAGAACGATAACGGCACCGGCGATTGCCGCTGCGATAACGCCGCCTAGCGCCAGGCCCGCAATGCTCGTAAGTGGCGCGAGTGTCGTTTCGGCCTGCTCTTCTTGGCTTGTTATATCGGCCTTGTCGCCGAGACTTTTCTTTAGCGCTGCGACGGTGGAAGAAACATTGTCGCTGCTGTCGACTGTTGCGAGAATGTTTGAGATTTCACCCGACCTGTCGCTGACGTCCTGCAGTGCGGCTAGCGGCAAGACGATACCGCCGTCCTGGAACCGGTTATCGGTCGAATAGATGCCTTTGACGGTGAAGGTTTCGTCGTAGAGTTTGAACGTGTCGCCGACGGACAAGCTGTTCTTTTCCGCCAGTTCTTTGCCCACCAGGGCTTCGTGGGCGGTGCCCGTGCCGTCGATCATCGAACCGCTGGTCAGCTTACTTTGGGGGATGGTGTTTGTCGGTACGGTGACACCAGTGGCTACAATGGGCGCTTTTTGTTCGGGGACGTTTTGCGTAGTGCCCTCTCCTGTTGGCCCCATTATATGCAGCTTGGGCGGGTCAAGCGACGGTGTCAACGAAATGTTGTCGGTGAGCTGCTCGGTGAGCGTGAGCGCGGTGCTGCTGACATGCGCGGTGTTTTTGACTTTTTCGGCTTGCTCGTCAGTAAGGGACTCCCCGCTGCCCATTCCTCCTTGGACTCCGGCTGGGCTGATGGTGATCTGGGTTGCTACCGACGCCTTTACTTCGTCGATTTTTGCATTGACGCTGCTGCGCGCGACCAGCATGGCCAGTATCAGGCCCGTGCTGATAGCGAGCATGGCGATGATCGCTCCGGATCTCATCGGGCTGCGCAACGTATTCTTTGCGCCCCGTGTTAAAACGTTCATATTGTTCTCCTTTGTTAGGTTGTTGCCCTAACAAAGTAAGCTATTTTACTTATTTTTGGCTTTGTCAATGCTGAAAATTGGCAGAAGAACCTTAAACGTTGTCAGCTGACTGGGCGCGCTGCTGACCGAGAGTTCGCCTTTGTTGAGTTCGACGATTTTCTTGGCGAGCGCTAGACCAAGGCCGTAGCCTTTCTTGCTGCCGCCGGTGCGCGATGTATCAGCACGGTAAAAACGGTCGAAGATATGCGGCAGGACTTCGGCGGGTATGCCGTCGCCGGTGTTAATAACCTCGAATCCGGCCATGCCTTTTTTGTGCAGCTGATTGACGGTCACCTTGGAGTCGTCGGGGCTGTACTTGAGAGCATTGTCGAGTAAGATGGCAAGCAGTTCTTCGACGCTGGAAGTATTTGCCAGCACGGCAAACTGTTTTTCGCCGTTAAAGACGATACGGGGGGATTTTTTGTTGAAGCGCTCGACGCAGGCGGCAATGGTTTCGGTGAGTGCGACCCGCTCCTGCGGAATATTGGTATGGTCAAGGCGTGACA